>CAMWXA010000041.1 GCA_947178035.1 uncultured Lachnospiraceae bacterium
GGATAAGTATGGCAGGACGCCGATTGTAATTGGAAAGAAGGACGACGGCTTCTGTGCCTCGTTTGAAAATTTTGCATACAAAAATCTCGGATATACGGATTATAAGGAGCTGGGCCCCGGAGAGGTCGCGGTAATGACGGAGAAAAACTGTATTACGCTTGTAAATCCGCAGAAAGATATGAAGATTTGTACGTTTTTGTGGGTTTATTATGGATATCCGGCAAGCTCCTACGAAGGTGTCAATGTGGAGCAGATGCGTTATCGTTGTGGGGAAAAGATGGCACAGCGCGATAACGTGGAGCCGGATATTGTGGCTGGAGTGCCAGATTCGGGCATCGCACATGCGGTTGGCTATGCCAATGAGTCTGGGATACCGTTCTCCAGACCGTTTATCAAATATACGCCGACATGGCCGCGTTCTTTTATGCCAACGATGCAGAGCAAGAGGAACCTGATTGCTAAGATGAAGCTGCTGGCAGTGGATGAACTGATTAAGGATAAGAGCCTGCTGTTGATTGACGACTCGATTGTCAGGGGAACACAGCTTCGAGAGACGACAGAATTCCTGTATCAGAGCGGCGCAAAGGAGGTACATATCAGACCAGCGTGTCCGCCGTTGTTATATGGCTGCAAGTATTTGAATTTTTCACGATCTTCATCGGAGATGGATCTGATTACAAGACGTGTCATAGAGCGGCTGGAAAACGGAAAGGTGACGAAAGAAGTCCTGCAGGAGTATGCAGACCCCGAGTCCGAAAAATATGAGCGAATGGTTGAGGAAATCAGGAAAGAACTCAACTTTACCTCGCTTCGTTTCAACAGACTGGATGATATGCTTGATGCGACGGGTCTGGATCACTGCAGGCTCTGTACCTATTGCTGGGACGGCAGGGAGTAGAGGGAGCTGGTTTGCAGCTGTATTGTGGAAAGGCGGCAGGGAATGAAAGAAGAAAAGGAAAAAGGAACTGTTTCGATTAAAGTAAAACTTTTGGGAATCATATTGCCAGTAGTCATTGTCATTATGATATTGCTGGCAGGGATTTTGTATCTTATTTCCAAAAATATCATTAAGGAGTATTCGGAAAATTTACTGAGTTCATCGATTGAGAACCAGACCAATCAGATCGAGGCCTGGCTTGAAGAGAATTTGTCGGCCTTTCGTGCAGTGAAGCAGTCCATTGAGCAGACCAGACCTGGACAAGCGCAGCTGCAGGCGATTCTCGACAGTTTTTATGGATATGATGACAATTATCCTGACGGGTTGTATATTGCGGATGAAAGCGGTAATCTGATGACAGCGTCGGCGTCCGGGAAAACGGAGTCAGATCCCACACAGTCGGTATGGTACAGGGAAGGCCTGACCCGATGGAATATGGGGCTGACCAACGCTTATACCAATGCAAAAGGGCAGAATGTCATCAGCGCGTCTGGAATCCTGGATGATCATTCTGGCACGATAAAGGTGATTTCGGCAGATCTCACGCTAGAGCGAATCAGTATCATTGTAAACAGCTATATCGAGATGGATCAGGCGAGGGCATTTCTGGTGAGCAGTTCAGACGGAACCATTCTGGCTCACCACGAGAGCGATCTGATATCGACAAAACTTGGCGATGCAAAGGATGTTTTTCTGCGGGATATCTGGCAGCGGGTGTCAGAGTACGACTTTGAGATGATCAATATGGACGGCAATATGACGGCATTTTCGCAGATTCAGGGAACGGACTGGGTGCTGGTGTCGTATATACCGACCAAAGTCATCTATGCCGACATAGATAGCGTCCGGAACATGATGCTGGCAATCGGACTGCTGTCCGTTATTTTGCTGGCTGTGCTGGTAGAACGGGTTGTACATATCGTGATTCGTCCAGTCAAGGAGCTGATCAAGGTGATAACAGCGATGACCAATGGAGATTTCACAGTACAGATTGAGTCGGGGAGCAATGACGAGATCGGTATTATGAGTAAATATGTGCAGCAGTTTATACTGTCCATGCAGGAGATGATTGCCTCAATACATACTGTGTCTGACAAGTTGAGTGCGCAGTCGGGCGACAGTGACACAATATCGAAGGCGATGTATGATGCGTCCAAGCGGCAGGGACAGTCCATGCGGGAGCTCAATGCCACCGTAGAGCAGTTATCTCTGTCTGTCGGTGAGATTGCGGAACATGCGACAACGCTTGCAATGGTCGTATCAGATACAAAGGATGACGGTGAACAGGTTGACAGCAAGATGCAGGAGACCGTTATCGTATCGCAAAGCGGCAAATCCGATTTGCAGCGTGTCAGCAGTGCGATGGAAATGATCAATGCGTCCGTACAGAAGCTGCAGCAGTCGATTGATGAGGTTGGAAAAGCTTCGGTTGAGATTACGAATATTACAGAAATTATAGGAAATATTGCAGACCAGACAGCATTACTTTCGCTCAATGCCTCCATTGAAGCTGCCAGAGCTGGGGAAGCGGGCAGGGGCTTTGCGGTGGTGGCGACTGAGATTGGACAACTTGCCAACACCAGTGCCGATGCAGTACATAATATCGAAGGTCTGATTAGCCAGATTAATAGTCTGGTGGGAGACACGGTGAAGCAGACCCGGGAAAGTGTGGATAACATCAATCATAGCAGTGGTTTGGTGGAGGATACCTTAAAGACCTTTGATTCTATCTTTGGAAATATTGATCAGGTGAGTGCGCTGGTGCGTGAGATGATTAAAAAGGTGGAGAAGGTTGATGACGTAGCGACGAATGTAGCGGCAATTTCGGAGGAGCAGGCAGCCAGTTCCGAGGAAATTCTGGCAACCTCCGAGGCGATGGTGCGACAGGTGGATAATATTACCAGCAGCAGCGAGGGCGTTTCTAAGGGTGCGAAGGAGTTGACCTCGTCAGCGGAGGAGCTGTACGAACAGGTTGCCAGATTCAAAATCGGATAGGGGGGAGGACTGTAATGAAGAAAAGAAGCTGCTTGATAAAATGGATGCTCATATGGTTTGCGATTATTTTGTTGACAGTAACATTGTCGGGATGCGGACAGAAAACCGCCAGCGGGAAAAACGGGATAAAGATCTTCTTTTCCTTAAATGAAATGGATACTTTTCGCCAGACACTTGTGGACAGCGCTGCGGAAAGGGCTGCACAGGAAGGTGCACAGTTTGCCATGGAGGATGCTCAAGGGGCGATTGAGAAGCAGGTCGAGCAAATCAAGAAAGCCGCGGCAGAAAATTATGATGTGATTATCTGCAGTCCAGTTTCCGTAGATACTGCAGTCCAGTTAAAGATGAGTGCAGGGGATATCCCGATTGTGTTTGTCAACAGTTGTCCGGATGAAAAGCATCTGAAGGCGGGACAGTACATCTATGTCGGTTCCAGTGAGCAGGTTGCGGGAGAATTTCAGGCAGAATATGTGTTGGAGAAATTGTCTGGCAAACAGGAAATCAATGTGGTGTTGATCAAAGGACCAGCGAGCCATTCTGCTACGGAAGGAAGGACAACCGGGGTAAAGCGTACGCTGGATAAGAGCGGTAAGCAGGTGCATTATGTGTTTGAGGATGGTGCAGACTGGGACACAGAACAGGCGCAGAAGCTGTTTGAACTGTTTTTGAGCACAGGAGTCCCGGCGGATTGTGTCATCTGCAACAATGACGCGATGGCGCTCGGTGTCATGGAGGCGTGCAAGAACAGCAGCATTGACTGCAGCACACTTCCAATTCTGGGGGTAGATGCCACAGCAGATGGATGCGAGGCAATCCGCAGCGGTGATATGGCATTTACTGTTTATCAGTCGGGAAGCGGACAGGGATATGCAGCTATTGATGCGGCAATACAGCTTGTAAGAAACGGGAGCGTTAAGGAGATCGAGGGTAGTACAGAAGACGGGAAGTATGTCTGGGTAGATTTTGAGCGTGTGGACAGCAGTAATGTTTCTCAATACAACTAAAAAATGGAGGATTTATGAAATGGAGAATGTAAAACGAATCTATGTGGAGAAGAAGGAAGCTTTTGCGGTAAAGGCAAAAGAGCTTGAGGAGGAGCTGAAGAGCTATCTGGGCATTGCTGGATTAAAAAAGGTCAGAATCTTTATTCGTTATGATGTGGAGAATCTTTCGGATGCGATATTCGAGAAGGCCTGCAGGACTGTATTTTCAGAGCCTCCTGTCGACGATTTATATATGGAGAAGATTGTGATGCCGGCGGATTCCCGCTGTTTTTCCGTAGAATATTTACCAGGACAGTTTGATCAGAGGGCGGATTCTGCGGTACAGTGCGTACAGTTTTTGAAGGAAGATGAGCAGCCGATTATCAAGACAGCTGTGACCTATTTGCTAATCGGAACGATTTCTGACAATGAGTTTGACAAGATTAAGCGTTACTGTATCAATCCCGTGGATTCGAGAGAGACAGGGCTGGAAAAGCCGGAGACGCTGGTACAGACCTTTGAAGAGCCGGCAGATGTGGGAAGCTTTGACGGATTTGCGGATATGGCAGAGGATGATTTGAGGGAGCTATACAATTCGCTTGGTTTAGCGATGACGTTTAAGGATTTTCTGCACATTCAGAATTATTTCAGGAACGAGGAGCACAGGGATCCGACGGTGACGGAAATCAGGGTGCTCGATACCTACTGGTCTGACCACTGTCGTCATACGACATTTTCTACGGAGTTGAAAGATATTGTATTCGAGGATGGATATTATACGGAGCCAGTCAAAACGACATATGAGCAGTATCTGGCTGTGCGGGAGGAAATCTTTGCTGGTAGGAAGGACAAGTATGTCTGCCTGATGGACCTGGCACTCATGGCAATGCGGAAACTGAAAAAAGATGGCAGGTTGGAAGATCTGGAGAAGTCGGACGAGATCAATGCATGCTCGATTGTCGTTCCTGTGGAAATTGACAAGGAGGACGGAAAGGGCCTTGTCACGGAGGAGGGGCTTGTAAACTTCAAGAATGAGACGCATAATCATCCGACAGAAATTGAGCCGTTTGGCGGTGCCGCAACCTGTCTTGGCGGTGCGATCCGCGATCCGCTCTCGGGGCGTACATATGTTTATCAGGCGATGCGTGTCACCGGTGCGGCGGATCCGACTGTGCCTGTGGAGAATACCATGCGGGGCAAACTTTCCCAGAAAAAATTGGTTCGGGGTGCGGCGAGCGGATATTCTTCCTACGGAAACCAGATTGGTCTGGCTACTGGCTTGGTAAAAGAAGTGTACCATCCAAACTATGCTGCGAAGAGGATGGAGATCGGTGCAGTCATGGCAGCAGCACCGAGAGCGAGTGTGATCCGGGAGAATTCTGACCCGGGCGATATTATCATTTTGATCGGCGGGCGCACAGGACGCGATGGATGTGGCGGTGCGACAGGATCCTCCAAGGTGCACACGACGGCGTCGCTAACTACCTGCGGAGCAGAGGTTCAGAAAGGGAATGCACCGACGGAGCGCAAGCTTCAGAGACTGTTCCGCAGGGCGGAGGTCAGCAAAATCATTAAGAAATGCAATGACTTTGGTGCGGGCGGAGTGTCTGTGGCAATCGGAGAATTGGCGGATGGTTTGGTTGTGGATATGGACAAAGTGCCAAAGAAATATGCCGGACTTGACGGGACTGAACTGGCAATCTCAGAATCCCAGGAGAGAATGGCAGTTGTCGTGGATCCGAAGGATGCAGACCAGTTTCTCGTATATGCTGCTGAGGAGAATCTCGAGGCAGTGAAGGTTGCGACAGTCACAGAGGAGCCAAGGCTTGTACTGATGTGGAGAGGTAAGAAGGTCGTGGATATCGCGCGATCGTTCCTTGACACGAACGGGGCCCATCAGGAGACCAGCGTATTTGTGGATACCCCTGTGAAAGAGAATAATTATTTCCAGCAGTACGCAGTTCGCGCAGTGGCGGACGAGCTTGAAGCGGGAGATGTTAAGAAAGCATTTCTTGCAACCTTAAACGATCTCAATGTGTGCTCACAAAAGGGGCTTGTGGAGATGTTTGACGCATCGATTGGCGCGGGCAGTGTATTCATGCCTTACGGCGGTAAGTACCAGCTTACGGAGACACAGTCGATGGTCGCAAAGCTTCCTGTATTAAAAGGAAAGACGGATGCCGTGACAATGATGGCATACGGTTTTGACCCCTATCTGTCAAACTGGAGTCCGTATCATGGTGCTGTGTATGCAGTGACAGAATCGATGGCAAAGATTGTGGCAGCGGGCGGTGATTACACGAAGATACGCTTTACCTTCCAGGAGTATTTCCGACGCATGACCAACGAGGCTTCCCGATGGAGCCAGCCGTTCGCAGCACTTCTCGGTGCATATGACGCGCAGATTGGATATGGACTGCCTTCAATTGGCGGTAAGGACTCCATGTCAGGCACCTTCAATGAAATTGACGTGCCGCCGACACTTGTTTCCTTTGCGGTTGATGTTGCAAAACAGCAGGAAATCATTACGCCGGAGTTAAAGAATGCGGGGGATAAACTCGTTGTATTTGATTTGCCAAAGAATACGTATGATCTTCCGGATTACGAGAAGGTTATGAAGCTTTACAGCGGCATTGCAAAGCTGATCGCAGATCGGGTGATTGTAGCTGCCTATGCGCTTGATTCTAAGGGAATTGCAGCGTCTGCGGCAAAGATGGCATTCGGAAACAAGATGGGTGTAGCATTCGAGAATACACTTGAGGCGAAAGCGTTATTTGCAAATGGAATGGGCAGTATCATTGCGGAAGTTTCTGCAGATAAGCTGGACGCGCTTGCAGCAGGCAATATAGCTTACAGGACAGTTGCCACAGTGCTTGGCGAGAATGAGGGCTTTGTATACCGAGACACGACGATATCGATGGAAGAGGCTCTGAAGGCGTGGACATCCAAGCTTGAGAAGGTGTTCCCGACAAAGGCTGTAAAGGGCACGGATGCGATTGAGACGAAGCTTTATGACACAAAAGAAATCTATGTGTGTAAAAATAAAGTGGCAAAGCCCACGGTATTTATACCAGTATTTCCAGGTACGAACTGCGAGTACGACTCTATGACTGCATTTGAGCGGGCGGGGGCGAATGTCGTGACAAAGGTATTTCGCAATCTGTCGGCAGAAGATATCAGAGATTCCGTTGACGCGTTTGAGAAGGCAATTGCACAGGCACAGATCATCATGTTCCCGGGTGGCTTCTCAGCTGGTGATGAGCCGGACGGAAGTGCGAAGTTCTTTGCAACAGCATTCCAGAATGCGAAGATGAAGGAAGCAGTCAATAAGCTGCTGAACGAGAGGGACGGACTGGCTCTTGGTATCTGTAATGGATTCCAGGCGATGATTAAACTCGGTCTTGTGCCTTACGGTGAGATTGTAGGGCAGAATGAGGATTCACCGACATTGACCTATAATACGATTAACCGTCATATTTCCAAGATGGTGTACACGAAGGTGGTCACAAATAAGTCTCCATGGCTGCAGCTCGCAGAGCTGGGTAAGACTTATGTAACGCCGGCTTCCCACGGCGAGGGGCGTTTTGTGGCACCGGAAGAGTGGATTAAGAAACTCTTTGCAAACGGACAGGTTGCAACACAGTACGCAGACTTTGACGGAAATATCTCGATGGATGAGGAGTGGAATGTCAACGGTTCTTATGCGGCAATCGAGGGCATCACATCTCCTGACGGAAGATGCCTTGGCAAGATGGCACACGTGGAGCGCCGCGGTGATGCTGTAGCTATGAACATCTATGGAGATCAGGACATGAAGATCTTTGAGGCGGGTGTATTGTATTTTCAATAAATGGATTCAAAAAGGCTCCTTTTTAAAAGGAGCCTTTTTTGTATTTCATTTTTTTAAGGAAAACTGCCCAATTAAGCTATTTAAGATAGATGCCTGTGCGGATAATTCTTCGCTGGTAGCGGAGGCTTCTTCTGCTGTTGCCGCATTACTTTGCACAACCTCTGATATCTGGTTGATGCCTTTTTCAGCCTGGCGCATCGCCTCTGCCTGATCTTCTACCATTACCTTGAGATTCTTGGAGAAATCAGCAATCTGTTTGATACCATCAACGACAGAACCAATTGCATTTGCTGCGTTTGCTGCGGCACGATTTCCTTCGGAGACTTCCCTGATGGAGCCTTCGATCAATTCTCTGGTATCAACTGCTGCTTTGGCACTTTGATTTGCCAGCACTCTAATCTGGTCTGCAACAACTGCGAAACCACGCCCTGAATCACCAGCCCTTGCTGCCTCAATGGATGCATTCAGCGATAGCAGATTTGTCTGGGAAGCGATCGATTCAATCTCAGAGATAATATCCCCGATTCTGTTGGAAGCAGCATTGATTCGCTCCATGGCGGCCATCATCGAATTCATTTCCTCGCGGCTGTTGTCCGCCTTGTCTGCATAGAGCTGTGCTTTCGAGTAGGACTCATCGGCACTTTGCGCACTCTTTTCCATCGTAGCTGTGATATTGGAAATTGTAGCGTGTAGTTCCATAACTGCGTTTGTCTGTTCTGTTGCGCCCTCTGCAAGTCCCTGCGATGCCTCTGCGAGATCACCGGAACCTGAGGATACCTGATCAGACACTTCTCCGATAGAAGAAAGGGTCTCAATCATCTGGTCTCTTAATCCGCGCATAGACGCATATAATTTTTGGAAATCGCCAGTATATTTTTCGGAGTATTTTGACTTCACAGCATAGTTTCCATTTGCCATTTCGCCAAGCACCTCACTGATATCATGGATGATAGTGTTGAGGTTATTCGCCATCTCTGACGCATCTTTTTCCATATGCTCTACTTCGTCTCCAGTTTCCACTATTGGAAATGGAGAAGTAAGGTCACCTGCAGAGAAGGTCTTGAGACGCTGTCCAAGTTTTCCGAGAGGAGAGGCAATACCTTTGGCAATTCGTTTGCCGATTTTAGTTGACAATGTCAATGAAATCACAATGACAACAACAATACCAACCGACAGAATCAATCCTGCGATGGTGAGAACAGTGGACAGTCGTTTTCCTTCTGTTACCTTCACACTTAAGAGAGATTCAAGCTTGCTGTAAATGCTGCTATAGGCGGGAGCCAACTCTAGGAGAGCGATATCCTGCGCCTGCCTGCACAATTCCCTGTCCGTTGTCGCCCCGAGCTCCATAATCTTCTGGTCCAGTTCCCAGTATGAGTCCAGCTCGGAACGAATTTCATCATAAGTCTCTCTGCCGTCTTCCGACACAATTGTATTCTCGATTGTAGCAAAATATTCTTCAAAAAGAATTCTGTTCTCGTTATGTTGTTCAACCACTGTAGCAATCGCATCGGCATCGTCATAGCCGATAGCTGCCCGCAGCGATGATCTACTGTCTGCAAATTCAAACATTGCTTTGCCGATATCACCCTGCGCAAATCCATAATTTTTTAATGCATACGAATATCTGCTTGATATAACGATAAGTGCAGCCAAACCCAATATTGCAGCAGCAGCTGTGATTGAAGCTACTTTAAAAAAGGATTTGGTTAATTTTTTCTCGATGTTGTCATATTCGTTCATTGTTAATGTTCCTCTCTCTTTAGTTACTGTATTGTTAATCTAGTGCACACTCCCTGATGCAAAATGCAAGGGGTAATCCATTTGCAGTATAGAAGTTGTCTGTTATTGCTGAATATCAAAAATTGTATTGCTATTTGTACATCATAGGTGTGATGGAATAGGTATATTGAGATTTGATTTTATCAATATATTATAAAAAGGTGACCTGTGCCTGTAGATCATAGGTGTGAGGTTCCTTTGAGACAGATTTATGCCCAAATGCGATTGCAATCTCATATTCGTACTGCTCCGGAAATTGAAGGGCTTTTGAGAAATATTCCTTCTTTTCACCGCGCAGGGCATCGTAGATGCAGCCAATGATCAGGCTGCCCAGGCCCAGCTCCTCCGCCGCAAGTGCCATATTCTCCACTGCGATGCCGGCATCAAGCGGGCTCCACTTGTAGGTGCTGTCAGCACTCAATATAACGACAGTGGGTGCTTCATAGTAAAAATTGTGTGTCTGTGCTGTTAAACCACGAAGACGGTTCTTTTCCTCTTCGAGTTCTTTTAAGATGGGGTTGTCGCCTTTAAGGACTGTAAAGTGAATCTCTTGCTTGTTTGCCGCTGTGGGTGCCTGTAGTCCGGCATGAAGCAGGGTGTTTAGCTCCTCTTCTGTCAGAGGTTCAGGGGTGTAGCCTCTCGAGGAACTACGTTTTTGGATTACATCAATTGCATTACTCATTGTGAATCCCTTCCTTTCCTATAATATGTGTGTTAAGTGTATCAAACATCATAGATGTTGACAGATACCATGTTCCATTGTATCACAGTCTTGTATCAAAAAGAATATGTAATCTAAAAAAGACTTATTTTCTTGTGTTTTTATCCCAACGATGATATGATAGAAAGAACTGTGAAGCAATAGGGAGGAAATTATGAAAATACGTTCGAGATTTATCGGAAACAAAGATTTTTATAAGATGGTGCTGATGATTGCGGTGCCGATTATGATTCAGAACGGTATCACCAACTTTGTCAGTCTCCTCGACAACATTATGATCGGGCAGGTTGGCACGGAGCAGATGTCGGGGGTGGCGATTGTCAATCAGCTGATTTTTGTCTATAATCTATGTATTTTTGGCGGCGTGTCCGGTGCGGGCATCTTTACAGCACAGTATTTCGGGCAGGGAAACCACGAGGGCGTGCGCCAGACAATGCGGTTTAAACTGTGGATGGTAACGGTAATCACAGCTTTGACAGCTGTTCTTTTTTTGGGTTTTGGCACAACGCTGATTGGTGCCTATTTAAAGGGAGAAGGTTCCGCGGAGAGCATTGCGGAGACACTCTTTCACGGGGAAAAGTATCTGAAAATCATGTTAATCGGCTTACCGGCTTTTGCGGTGGTACAGATTTACTCAAGTACGCTGCGCGAGTGCGGACAGACGATACTGCCCATGAAGGCAGGAATAGCAGCTGTTATTGTAAATCTGGTGTTTAACTACATCTTAATCTATGGAAAATTCGGCGCGCCGGCACTCGGGGTGAGCGGTGCGGCGATTGCGACAGTTCTCT
The DNA here is from genome assembly GCA_947178035.1 of uncultured Lachnospiraceae bacterium. Lineage (GTDB taxonomy): Bacteria > Bacillota > Clostridia > Lachnospirales > Lachnospiraceae > COE1. Next base: position 11,060 of record CAMWXA010000041.1, read on the forward strand.
CGCGGTATGTGGAAATGCTGATCACAGTGATTGGAGTCCACAGGGGAAGTCATGGCGAAAAAGCGGCATACTCCTTCGTGTCAGGGCTTTACCGGACATTGAAGGTGCCAGGGGAGCTGTCGTTTAAAATCATCAGGAAAGGAAGTCCGCTCTTATTTAACGAGACTCTGTGGGCGGCGGGAATGGCGATGCTGACACAGTGCTACTCTGTCCGCGGTCTGAATGTCGTGGCGGGGTTAAATGTGTCCAACACGATCAACAACGTGTTTAATATTGTGTTTATCGCGCTGGGAGATTCGGTTGCCATCATTGTGGGACAGCTTCTCGGAGCTGGAAAGATGAAGGAGGCGAGGGACACCGACAACAAACTGATCGCCTTCTCGGTGATGTGCTGTACGGGTGTGGCACTTGTCATGTTTCTCATGGCACCGCTGTTTCCGAGGTTATACAAGATTAATGATGAGGCGCGGCTGCTTGCGAAGTATTTTATCATGGCGACGGCAGTCTTTATGCCGCAGAATGCATTTTTGCACGCGGCATACTTCACGCTGCGCTCGGGCGGGAAGACGATCATCACATTTTTGTTTGACAGCGTGTTTATCTGGTGCGTGAGTGTTGTGATTGCATTCACGCTCAGCCGTTACACAGCGCTTCCGGTCATAGCGGTGTACGCGATGGTGCAGCTTGGGGATATCATCAAGTGCATGATCGGATTCATACTGGTCAGAAAGGGAGTCTGGCTGCAGAATATCGTGACGTAAAAAATCAGGCGTATTGTTATCAATACGCCTGATTGCATTAGAGCGTGTTTGAAAAATGCTTTCTGCCAGATGTGCGTCACAATTTGTGGGAGATTTGTGCCAAATGAAGGGCGCATAGTGGGCTATGTAACCTGAATTTGGCGCAAATATCACGCAAAGTGGTGAATACGACGCGTACGCGTCGTTATGCAGATGGTAGGAATGATTTTTCAAACACGCTCTAGGAATAGTCGCAAAATAACTTGTGCGGATAACGCAGAAGTTAATTCAAGACTGTTCCTTACTTTGCCACAAGAAAGTCATACTGCGACATGAACAGTTTATAGTATTCACCTTTCTGCGCAAGCAGTTCGTCGTGTGTGCCGGCTTCGAGGATATTTCCCTTGTCGACGTACATGATGCAGCTTGCATTCTTGATGGTCGAGAGCCTGTGGGCGATGATGAAGGAGGTGCGTCCCTCCAGCAGTCTGTTCAGGCCTTTCTGCAGCAGGATTTCCGTCTCAGTGTCAATGCTCGAGGTCGCCTCGTCGAGAATCAGAATCGCCGGGTTTTCTAACAGCGCCCGCGCGAAGCTGATGAGCTGTCTCTGGCCAGCCGAGAGCCGGCTTCCGCGCTCGTTGACCTGTGTCTGGTAGCCGTTTTCCATCTCCATGATAAAGTCGTGTGCACACACTGTTTTGGCAGCGGCGATGACCTCCTCGTCTGTCGCGGTCAGATTTCCGTAACGAATGTTATCCATAATGGTGCCGGAGAAGATAAAGCTGTCCTGCATCATAATGCCCATCTGCCTGCGCAGGGACTTGAGCGTTACGCTGGAGATATCGGTGCCGTCAATCAATATTTTGCCGGAGTCCACATTGTAGAAGCGGCTGATGAGATTGACGATGGTCGACTTGCCGGCGCCGGTGGGACCTACGATGGCGAAAGTATCGCCGGGGTTTGCGGTAAAGTTTACCTTATTTAATATCTGCACGTCATCCTCATAGCTAAAGCACACATCCTGAAATTCTACCTTGCCGTTGATGGGCGGCATCGGTGCGGCGTCCTCCGAATCCTTTACATTGACTGGCTCATCGATCGTCTCAAAGATACGCTCGAGGTAGGCGATGGCGGTGAGCAGCGAATTGTAGAAGGAGGCGAGCGTGTTGATCGGCTCCCAGAATCTTGAGATGTAGGAGGTAAACGCGATCAGGATACCGACTGTCACACCGTAGATTTCCCCCGAAATCCAGCCAATGCCAATCACATAGATAAAGGCTGTCGTCACGGTTGAGATGGAATCGATGCAGGGCCACATGATAAAGTTGTACTTGACAGCGCGCATCCACGCACTGCGGTAGCTGTCACTCAGGTGGTTGAAGATCGAAGTATTCTCGCGCTCGCGCACAAAGGACTGTGTGACGCGGATGCCGTTGATACTCTCCGCGATATACGCGGTGAGGTTGGACTGTTTGTTGCTCTGGATCTGCCACGCGCGCCGCTGACGACGCTTCACGAACACAATGACGGCGAAGAGCACAGGCAGTCCGCACAGACAGATCAGTGTCAGCCTGACATGCAGCAGGAGCATAAAGAGCAGGATAAAAATTAAATTACACATGTCTGTGATCGTGTTGATGATACCGTTTGAGAGCAGATCACTCAGGCTGTTCACATAGTTGACCACGCGCACCTGTATCTTGCCGTGGGGACGGTCGTCATAGTAGGAGAACGGGAGCTCCTGCAGATGACAGAAGATATCGGAGCGCAGCTTGTGTACGACCGACTGGCCAATGCGGCTTGTGATGCGTATTTTCAGGCGGATGCACACGCAGGTATACAGTAAAATAACGAGTGATATCAAAGTGATCGTGACAATCGCCCTGACATTTTTTGCAGGTATGTAGTTATCCATGATCTCGCTGATAAACATGGGAAAGAGCATGGTCAGCGCGGAGGAGGACAGCATCAGGAAAAGCGCGAAGGCGAGTTGTCCCCGATAAGGTTTAACGTATTGAAACACACGCCGAAGCTGGCTGAGGTCAAATTTGTCCTCTATCACTTCATCGATGTCATATTTATTGCGTGCCATATTGTTCACCGCCTTTCTTGTTCTGGCCGATTTCGTCAACATATTTTTCGTATTCGCCGTACTGATGGCGGAATACCGTGGCATAATAGCCGTTATTTTTGAGAAGCGTGTCGTGCGTGCCCTGCTCCACAATCTTTCCGTCATTCAGGACCAGAATCAGGTCGGAATCCTTGATGGAGGAGATGCGGTAGGCGACGATAAAAATCGTGCAGGCGTGGTCAATGCTGCCCAGCTGCTGCTGGATGTAGCTCTCTGTCTCCATATCGACGGCGGATGTCGTGTCGTCGAGTATTAAGATAGAAGGTTCTTTTAAGAGCGCCCTTGCCAGTGAGATACGCTGTTTCTGCCCGCCGGAGAGTCCCACGCCGCGCTCTCCGACAATCGTGTCGTAGCCGTCGGGCATCTCGCGGATAAAGCCGTCGGCATCAGCCATGACAGCGGCCTTTTGCACTGCCTCAAAAGGGCAGTCCGGTCTGCTGTAGGCGATATTGCCCTCAACCGTGTCCGAGAAGAGGAAGACATCCTGCATCGCCATGCCGATATTCTGGCGGAGGTTGTAGAGGTCTAAGTCCTTCACGTTTCTGCCGTCGACCAGCACTTCCCCGTCAGTGACATCGTAGAAACGGCAGAGCAGATTCATGATGGTGGATTTGCCGGAGCCGGTCGATCCAAGGATGCCGACGGTCTGACCGCTCTTTACCTTGAAGCTGACATTGTGGATAATATCTTCGTCGTCAGCGCTGTAGGACACATTCTTAAACTCGACATCACCGCGAAGCTTCCTGCAGGGAATTGGCTTTGCCGGGTGCTTCACTTTTGGCTCCTCGCTGTAGGTGGCATAGATTTTTTCCACGGAGGTGGTGAAGCGCTGGATATCGTTGATACGCCAGCCGATCTGGCGCAGCGGGTTCATGAGCATCCACAGATAGCCGTTGATCGTGACATAGTTTCCAAGCGTCATGCTGCCCTGGATTACCATGATACTGCCGATCAGCATCAGAATCACGGTGAGCATGTTTGAGAGAAATTCAAACTGCGGGACATACTTTGTCCAGATTTCTGCGGCGGCGAGCTCGGCATCGCGGTAGCCGTCATTTTCCTTATTAAATTTTCCGATTTCGTAGTCTTCCTTGGAGAACGCCTTGACCACGCGGTTTCCGCTGACATTCTCCTGCACGAAAGTGTTGAGGGAGGAGAACTGCTCGCGGATTCTCTGGAAGCGCGGGCGGCCTTCTTTGGTCTGGCTCAGTGTCACAATCAGCGCGAAGGGCAGCACTGCGCACATGCAGAGCGCAAGCTTCCAGCTGACAGTGAAGATCATGACCAGCGCAAAGAAGAACAGGAAGACATTTTCATACACCTGATAAATAACAAATGCTATGAAATGCCGTATGGCGTCCATGTCGCCGGTCTGGCGGCTCAGGAGGTCTCCGGTGCGCTTCTTGTTATAGAAGTTGAAGTCCTCCTGCAGCAGTTTGCGGTAGACGGTATCGCGCATGGAATACAGCACGTCCTGGGAGCAGGTCTCGAAGATGACCTGGGACCAGTAGCGCAGCAGCCCCCGCAGGATTGTGATGATGACCAGCAGCGCGATCAGCTTCGGCAGCAGGCCATAGTTTCCGGCGGTGATGACATCGTCGACGATGGAGCCCGATACGATCGGCTTTGCGATGGCCAGGATGGAGATTACCGTCACCATCACAAGTCCCAGGGCGATACTTCGATTGTGCTTTCTGAGAAAAGAGTAGAACCATTTCATGGCAGTCATAGTTTTGCACCTCACTTTTCCTTTTGGCGTTTCTTTTGTTTTGCAGAACACACATTTGAATTTAGAATAGGTGTGTTCTGGCGGTTACGTCAAGGAACTGATCAGAATAATTTGCCGGCAATCATTCCTGACAGTTCCTTAGTATAGCTGAAATCATATAAAATGCAACCCAAAAAGTGTTACGTTTTAATGCAATAATTGTCGTTTTCTCTTCGCAGAGAAAAAGGATATCAAACGGGGGCGGCTAATACAAAAGATTGTTGACACAGACCCAAAATTCAAGTATATTAATATTAACCAAATGGTTAATTAATAGGGCGGTGATGGGACATAAAGATTACATACGCCAACAGTAAGGTAGAGAAGTATTTTACAGACTATAAGAAAATGCAGAGGGCGCTGCCTGCTGATTGGGTGAGAACGATAAAAAAGCATATGGATCGACTGGCTGCAGCTGACTGCTTTGGAGATTTTTTGAAATTGGGCTTAGGCAAACCGGAACAGCTTACAGGATATCAGAATGTCAGATATTCTTTGCATGTGTCTCCGAATGCTCGGTTGATTCTGGAATTAAATGCGGAACAAGATACCGTTTTGATATGTGATGAGATTGAAGTGGAAGGAGTGAGTGATTACCATGGCAGCAAAGATAACTGGTATATCCCGTGACTTGATGATTCACCCCGGGGAAACAATAGCTGATGTTCTGGAGGACAGGGGAATCACGCAGGCTGAGCTGGCAACCAGAACAGGTACGACTCCTGCATACGTTAGCAATGTGATCGCAGGGAAAAAAGATATTTCTACCAATTTTGCAATGGCTCTTGAATATGCCCTTGGTGTACCCAAATCATTTTGGCTGAATTTGCAGGCGAATTATGATGCAGAGCTGTTGGAATTAAATCAGGAGCGGACAATTACCGAAGAGGAGCGGGCTGTCAGGGAGATGCTGGCTGATGTGGTCAAGTATCTTCGAAAAATAGGGAAAATGCCAGCCGGCGAAAGAAAAGATGCATCGATATTGTCTCTGAGAAAAGCATTAGGAATCAGTGATATCTCGAGGCTGGGCGATTTGGCGCCGGGCGGAGCTTTTAGAATATCCTCAAGTCAGCAGGTAAATCCATACGTGTTGGGAGCATGGATTCGCCTGTGTCAGATGGAAGGAGAAGGCAGGGGCGTAGAGACGCGGTATGATGCGTCAAAAGTAGATGCCATGATCACGGAAATCAAAAAAATAATGCTCGATATGGGCGCTGATATTCAGACAGACATAAGGAATGTGATGAAAAAATATGGCATCGATTTTTCTGTCGCAGTAAATTTCCGCGGGGCGCCTGTGCAGGGATATCTGTCCAAAAAGAGTGATGGGACATATCAGATGATAGTGACAATAAGAGGCTCTTATGCAGATATTTTTTGGTTTTCGCTGTTTCATGAAATTGGGCATATTGTAAATGGGGACGTGGGTAAAGGTGCGAAGTTTTTAGATGACGGCAGTGATACGGAAAAGGAAAAGCGGGCGGATCTATTTGCCAGCAATAAGCTGCTTGATCCTGACCAGTATCAAATGTTTGTGGCAGAAAAAAATTTTACGATCGAGTCGATAGAACGATTTGCGGCGTCGCAGGATGTAATGCCATATATTGTGATTGGCAGACTGCAGAAGGAACAGTATTTGCGATATGATCAGTACAGCCGCTATAAACTGCGGTTTAAGTGGGCAGAATAGATTTCTTAATAAAAGGACTTTTTACGATAAATGGATTCGTAAAGGGTCCTTTTACTGCGTTTTAAGGTCGCGAATGCCCTGGCTGCTTATGAC
>CAMWXA010000042.1 GCA_947178035.1 uncultured Lachnospiraceae bacterium
AATGGCGCCTGCGTGTACGGTCTCCGCAGATTCAAGACCCGGATATCGACGATGCATATTGACAAAGGAAATTATCTCAGTATGCTTGAGGGGGAAGATGGCGAGTGATTTGATTGGCGTGCGCGCAAGGGCACGCAAGGGGTATCAATATGGAACAGATGACACTTTTTGACAGGGAGATGCCGCAGCCGCTGGCGGCGAGACTGCGGCCGCAGAGTCTTGAGGAATACGCGGGGCAGACACATTTGCTGGGAAGGGGAAAGGTGCTGCGCCGCCTGATTGAGAGTGACCAGGTGTCGTCCATGATCTTCTGGGGACCGCCCGGGGTGGGAAAGACGACGCTTGCGCGGATTATCGCGGGCAGGACGAAGTCTGCATTTATCGATTTCTCAGCGGTGACAAGCGGTATCAAGGAAATCCGCACTGTCATGGAACAGGCGGAGCACAACCGCCATTTCGGGGAGCGGACGATCGTCTTTGTGGACGAGATTCACCGGTTTAACAAGGCGCAGCAGGATGCATTTCTGCCGTTTGTGGAGAAGGGAAGTATTATCTTAATTGGTGCTACGACAGAGAATCCGTCGTTTGAGATTAACAGCGCGCTATTGTCGAGGTGCAAGGTGTTTGTGCTGCACGCGCTCACCGCGGAGGAGCTGACGGGGCTGCTGCATCGCGCGCTGAAAGACAACAGAGGGTTTGGGATGCAGCAGGTCAACATCCCGGACGACATGATTCAGGCGATAGCGAATTTTGCAAACGGAGATGCGCGAAATGCGCTGTCGACGCTGGAGATGGTGGTTCTGAACGGTGAGATTGATGAAAACGGCGGCGTCACAGTCACGGAGGAGACATTAGAACAGTGCACTTCCAAAAAATCGTTACTGTATGACAAGAAGGGCGAAGAGCACTACAATCTGATTTCCGCGCTGCACAAATCCATGCGGAATTCTGACCCAGATGCGGCGGTGTACTGGCTTGCGCGCATGCTGGAAGCGGGGGAGGACCCACTGTATGTCGCGCGGAGGGTGACGCGTTTTGCGAGTGAGGATATCGGACTCGCCGACCCGCAGGCGCTGCAGATCGCAGTGGCGGCGTATCAGGCGTGCCATTTCATCGGAATGCCGGAATGCACGGTGCATCTGACACAGGCGGTAGTCTACATGTCGCTTGCGCCAAAGTCCAACGCGCTTTACATGGCATATGAGCACGCAAAGATTGATGCCATAGAGCAGCTGGCGGAGCCCGTTCCGCTTGTGATTCGCAACGCCGTCACAGATCTGATGGGGGAGCTGGATTACGGAAAAGGCTATCAGTATGCACACGATACGGAGGAGAAGCTGACCAATATGCAGTGTCTGCCGGATTCGCTGGCAGACAGGGAGTACTATCAGCCGACCAGTCAGGGAAAGGAAGCAGCGATGAAAGAGCAGCTGGAACAGGTCAGGGAGTGGAGAAGACGGCATTGATAAAAGACACCAACGAAAACACAAAATTATCCATAAGAACTTGAGTTTGGTTCTCATCTGTAAATCGAACCGGACAGGTAAGTGGTAATTTGTTCATTGTGCAAACGGCGCCAGTCGTGTATACTGTAATCAAAGACATACAGAAAGGCGGTGCAGTAGATTTGCGGCAGGAGAAGCATTTAGACGAGGGTGCAAAATCCCAGGCTATGAGGCAGTTGACAGCCATTTTCGAGAGTGAAGAGGATTTTAAAAACGCAGATGTGTGGAAGAAGTTCTTTTTGTCGGAGGATTTTTTGCGGGAACAATATTCCGAGGGATTTGTCAATGACATGATACAATATTTATCTTATTGGCAGAAACAGGAGGATAGAGAGGATAACAGCAAAAATCGTGCAGTCATAACAAAGATACTGGGCTGTTTGATAAATACCATCAAGCATTTTTTTCAGCAGTTCAGAAGGAATCGTGTTGTTCATAATACTGCTCCGGATGAGGTAAGTCTGCCAGCAGGATTTCTCACGGAGTTAGCCATAGCGTATGCTTTGAGACTGGATCAGGGACAGAGCGCCGCAGATGTGTCGAACACTTTTCCGACAAGAGAAATCGTTGCAAAGAGATGGGACATTGAGATGAATAAGATGGGGAATTCGCCAACACGCATTTTGAATAAGCCCGAATGTGTGGTGCGGATGCGGGCATTTCAGGACTATCTGCAATTAAGGCATATGAATGCGGAAAATAAGATTAGCCCGGGAAATAAGGGAATGTGGTCCAAAATACTGTTGAATGGACAGGCGAGATGTCTATATGAACAGAATACCAACGGAGGATATTTGTACGAGGAATACCGGGGAGAATGTCTGATTGTATTGTTTACTTTCTGGATTCAGAATGAAACGGTGCCAAAATGTGTTTTGGAGTGCATGTATCAGGAATATAACCTGAAAAATGTGGAGCATTCAATGAACCGGAAACTGTATGCGCCGTTAAAACAGGAAATTCTCAGGCAGTACCCTGATATTGAGAGCACGTTGTACGGAGAAGGTGCCAGAGCCCAGAGAATTGCGGACTGCTTCCGGGAACTGTCGAGAATTGTTTCGGATAATCATTCCAATTATGACAAGGGTCTCTACGAGGAATCCTTAGAAATTAAAAACAGGATACAGACTTTGTTTGCCAGCTCTATGTGGCAGGAGCTTCAGTATGATTTGGAATTGTTTGACAAAATATATTCCCAGTTTCATTTCAGGCATGTCATGCCAGTATCACTTTCGGAAAGGCTGATTGCCCACTATTCCCAGGAAGAACAATGGAGAGCGGAGGACAGGGCGCGGCAGCTTATTCTGGAGGGTCTGATACCATCATTGGGATTTAACCGCAGAATAAGAGAGATCGAAGGGCTGCCCATTGCATTGAATAAAACTGGAGTGGAGGATATTGGTGATAATAATCTTGATTTCTGGCAGTATTATCTGACCTGGGGATTTGGTCTGCGCGATGCCTCAGAAGAAGATGGAATCCGACCGCACAAATATAACCGGGATAATCGGGAATATCTCCCCGCTTATATGGAATATACCTATTATCCCTCTCTTACATGGCAGAAATGTTTTACCGGATTTGATGAGAGGACGAAGGAAATCAGCAATCCAGTGAGCATGGAATGGAGTCTTCCAGATCAGCGGACGCTTAAGGCAGCGTTTCATCTGCACTATGTTCTCTATTGGATAGACGGTCAGCTGGTACACAATATGGAGTATACATTTGATGATTTTGTGAGGCTTTCTGCGTCATTGGAAAAAGCAGAACTGTTTTTCTTCTTGTTAGCAATCACTTCGATAGAGCAGAATGAGTGTGGCAAAGCAATCTCTATGGTTGAAAAATGGCTGCAAAAAACGCCGCTCTATCCACAGACGATTCCAGATATTGCCCGCTTGCTGGTGGACTGCTGCAGAAGAAGAAACGAGGAGAGCAAAAGGACGAGAGAAGTCTATTATATGGAGCAGGAACAACTTTGCATTCGCGCGGTGGTAAAGAAGGGAAAGGTGGTATTTTATGCGTTAAGGGATTTTGCATGGCAGAAATTCCACGAAATGACAATAGTAGACAGCGCGTGGGGGGAGCAGACGAAACAATCGGTTACGGCGTTTTTGCAAGGACTAAAACAGCCATTACCCGTTTCTCTTGGCACCGTTTCGCTGGACGGAATGGAATCAAAAGAAAAGGCAAAACAGATTATGGAGGCGTTAAAGCGGCATGAAACAAACAGCAGCCTTTTAACGGAAACTTACTGTGTGCTGCGTTATGGAGCGGAGCGGACGGGCGAACGCGTATTATACTGTGCGATGAATCCCTTTGGGGCCGATTTGACACAGCGCAATGCGGAGATTGCCAAACAGTATGGATTTTCATGTCAGGAGTTGAATAAAAAGGTAAAGGAGAAGCATCGCATTGCCGGTTTTCTGGGATGGGGAGATTCCTATACACCCAAAGAAGTCTGTGATCCGAAGCCGTTTGCGATTGGAGAAAGCGGGACATATTATTATTATCAATCATTCCGTATGCGCCGCGGAGATAGTCTGGCAGCGCTTCTGCCAGAGATGTTTGATTTGGCGAATGTGACGGAAGTAGAGTGCTTTAGCGGATATTTAAGTATTTCGCAGATTGACGGACACCTGGAATATTGTTATGGCGAGCGTGGGCAGTGTGAGTCGGTACACAGTCTGGAAAAAACAGGCGCTGATTTTTTGTCGGTGTTTACAGAGACGGGAATTTTGATGAAACTGGTATCATGGCTTGATAACCTGCTTTCGGCGCATGAGACAGAAGTGCAGCGGATTCAGCTGGATTTTCGGCAGCAGACGAACGGGTTCTGCCTGGTGGAGGTGGTGAGCCGTCCCCAATATTATGGTGCCAACGCCCTTGATGAAGAACGTATATTTGGAGATGAGGTGTTTGTCTGGAAGCGCAATTGCAGAGGGGCTGCTAACTTTAAACGCTTGAAGGATATGCTTGCGTGGTATCTGGAAAAGGGAACTTATGGCAGTCAGTTAAAGTCAATGCGCCGGATAGATATCGCCTATTGGATAGACAAGGAGCAGGTAATGGAGGAAACGGTATTGATAAAAACAGAGTTTGGAATCATTGATTGTTTTGATGAGACAAAGGATTATGGAGTGTATGAGCCGGAGCAGTATCATTGTGTCTATATTGATGACGACCGCTATATCGATGACTGGTGGGAACGTTTGAGGCTGATGAAAACCTATTTTCATCGTTTTAGCCGTCCGGAGATGGGGCTGGCAAGATATGGTGTCACCCTGATTCCCCCGGAATCATTGCACGCTTTTCAGGATATCGTGTTGGCGGACCATAGAATCAATGAGGATGAGCAGCTGGTACTGCTTGCGCAGTTAATCCAGAAGGCGGTTCAGGAAGGGAAGTATATGATTCATTTTGGTGTGTGAGTGATTTTGGATTCATTGTCTGATATTACGCCTGTATCATAGATTTGCGTTTCATGGAAAACAGTGTCTGACTGAATAAATATCAAAAATGCACTTTGGTTTACAAAGTGCATTTTTCTGCCCGGATAATCCGCTGGATACTTTTTTCAGACAGGTAATAACATTCTGCCAGTTCGCGAACTGTTTTGCCGGACAGGAAGTCCTGATAGATCAACTGGTTTCTGCGCTGCAGTTCGCATTTGTATGTGGTTCTGGCTCCCCATTCCTGTCTGTGTTCCGGTTTTCTTGGAATGTATATGTTGGTTCCGTCAATATACTGTTGTATCAGTTCGATTACCTCATTGGGCAGAATCTCTTCTGCTCGGATATAGCCCATGTCTGCCTCCTAAATTCATATTTTATTAGGAAAAGCATTGGCTATAACAATTGTATGATCTCATTGCAATAGCCAGTGCTATGCAGTCATAACATATCGTTTCATAAAGTAAATCCCCTTTCTGCTTTTAGAGTATGCAAATAAGTTTCCCTTTTTTATTTTAACACAATGCTTCTTAGAATGCTACTTATTTCATTTGGCATCCTGTGTCAGACAATAATAAGAATTTTCCGATGCTTATTGACAAAACAATTTCATGATGATATCATAATGATATCAAAAGGAATAACAATCAAAGGAGAGATATTTATGGAAGAGAGAGTACTATCAACGAAAAAGAATGGTATGGCAGCACTGTTTGGTATTTTGCTGCTGTTTGCGGCATCGGTTGCCGGTATCGTTATCGGATCCGTCGCGATTGCAAAAAATAACAGTGCAATGATGCTGGCGCTGGGAATCGTGCTGCTTGTTGCAGGAATAGTACTGGTTATCACTTCAGTTGTACTTTGCGGAGGGCTGAAAATACTGAAACCGCAGGAGGCACTGGTGCTCACATTGTTTGGCAGATATGTGGGTACATTAAAGGGGGACGGTTTCTATTTCGTGAATCCATTCTGCACAAGTGTCAATCCGGCAGCCAAGACAAAATTAAGCCAGAGCGGAGACGTGAATGCTTCTGCACCAACGTCCCTGATGACCATAGCGAATAACGCAGCCGGTACAAACGTAGAGATCAGCAGCAATAAAATCTCCCTGAAAATCATGACTTTAAACAACAACAAGCAGAAAATCAACGATTGTCTCGGCAATCCGGTTGAGATTGGAATTGCAGTCACATGGAAGGTTGTGGACACGGCGAAGGCAGTATTCAATGTGGACAATTACAAAGAATTTCTGTCACTGCAGTGCGACAGTGCACTCCGCGATATTGTACGCATCTATCCATACGATGTCGCGCCCAATGTTGACACGACAGGCGATGGCATTGCAGACGAGGGGAGTCTGCGCGGCTCCAGTGAGATTGTGGCTGAGAAAATCCGCGGCGAGATACAGAAAAGAGTTGCACAAGCAGGCATTGAGGTTGTGGAAGCGCGTATCACATATCTTGCGTATGCACCGGAAATTGCCGCAGTGATGCTGCAAAGGCAGCAAGCCTCTGCCATTATCGATGCGAGGAAGATGATCGTGGACGGCGCGGTTGGCATGGTTGAGATGGCGTTGGAGCGCCTCAGCGAAAAGCATACTGTGGAACTCGACGAGGAGCGCAAGGCTGCGATGGTGTCCAATCTACTGGTCGTTCTTTGTGGAAATCGTGACGCGCAGCCAATTGTAAACTCAGGAAGTCTCTACTAATAGTTCCTAAGTCTGTTAAACAGGGGTTGGGAATCCGAAAGCTTCACATGGAAGCAAAAGTTGGGAAAATGCAGATAAAAAGGAATGATGCTATGGGTGATTCGGCAAAGAAACAAGTTCCGCTCAGACTCTCCGCGAAGCTGTATGACGCAATCGCGGCGTGGGCTGAGGACGATTTTCGATCTGTTAACGGACAGATTGAATATCTTCTGACAGAGTGTGTGCGCCAGCGAAAGAAAAATGGAAAATATGTTTCGGATGAGATCGACAAACCGCTGGAAATTGATATTTAAGGAGTGATGGGCATGAACCACTGGAAAAAAATGATTGCACCGATTGTGGTCACACTGGTAATTACAATGTATTATATTGGTATCGCTGTGTTTTTTATGAAGATCCCCAGCATTTCTACAGTCATCAAAGTTTTAATGGTCGTGATACCGCTTGCTCTGGCTGTGGTGATGGTTGGTGTCTTAATAAACAGAATAAAAGAAATTCAAGGAGGAGAAGAGGATGATCTTAGTCAATACTGATTACATCAGCGGAAAGGAACTGGAGATGCTCGGACTCGTAAAGGGAAGCACAATCCAGTCAAAGAATGTCGGAAAGGACATTGCACAAGGCTTTAAGACCCTGGTGGGCGGTGAGCTGAAAGCATACAATGAGATGATGAACGAGGCGAGAGCGCTCGCTACCAAGCGCATGGTTGAGGAAGCGGAAAAGATGGGCGCCGATGCGGTTGTCAATGTCTGCTATGCATCTGCGGCAGTCATGCAGGGAGCCGCAGAGGTTATGGCATACGGGACCGCTGTGAAGTTTCAGAGGTAAGATTCAAATAAGCTTCTGCAGCACAATCCGGGGAAACTATAAAGAAAATCTGGCAATTATCCGATAAACAATATGAGGTATTTTAGCAACTGTAAATGGATTTACAAAGCAATCAACAGGGAGGTTGAGAATATGCAGGTACAATTTCACCAAACAAACCAGTACAATCATTTTAACAGATGTTTGGTGGGCAGCGGTTACAAGACAAACGCTGCTTCATCATTGCATGCAAGACGCAGAATGATAGATGCTCAGTACGAGGTGAAAGAGACGGAGTCTGTCAGAGTTAGCATTTCCGGGGAAGCGATGGCGCTGGCAAGGCAGGCAAAGGCGATGGAACGATTAGAGCAGTATGTGAATGCCAATGTGGACCAAACACGGGAGATGAAAGCATCAGAAGCAGGAGCGCCATCGAATGAGTCTGTACAGCTGACGGATGAGGAAATTTATGATGAGTTGTTGAATCAGGTGAACATATGGGGAGACAAGTCATATGCTCTGCGTCATAACTACAATCATTAAGAAACTGCTGAGATGGCGGAACAGAGGGCGGCAGCGCTGACTGAAATGCAAAAGCTTGAGGAGATGCAGGAATCCGAGATTAGCAAGATGCAGAGCGACGCACAGAAGGCAGCAGCGCAGGCATCCATGAAGCAGGAGGAAATGAATAAGAAGAATTCCGAACTGATTATGATGATCGAGAGCTTCGAGGATGAGGACGAGGAAGAAGTGAAAACGACGGAGGGAGATGAAGACAAGACAGACAATACAAACTCCACAGGCAGCTTGATGGAGGGTGAATTTGGAGCAATGGCGGCAAAGGGGGAAATGGGAATCCTGGACACCATAAATGGCATGGACGCATCGAGTGCATTCCGGATTGAAGCCAGTGACCATTCCATCAAAGCCGTAGAAGCGGAGCGGAAAAACATATACCGCGCGAATGATGCAGCAAACTTCACCATGAAAGAAAAGATAGAGGCAATGTCCAACTATGTCAGCGCGCTTGCCGACAAGGAGGAAGTAAAAGATTCATTCCAGAAGCGGATCGAAAAGGAAACAGACCCCTATGCGAAGAAAAAGCTGCGGGCAATGATGGAATATTTCGACCAGATGGACATGAAGAACGGATACCGCGATCTGAAAGATGACAGAGAGTTTGCACTGCAGGAGAGAATCAATGCGAGAGACTTGCGGATTGCGCACCTCGGCAATCGTCATCTGGTGTTGGCAGAGCAGCAGAAGAAAGAACTGCAGTCCCTGTTT
Source organism: uncultured Lachnospiraceae bacterium (assembly GCA_947178035.1). Classification (GTDB taxonomy): domain Bacteria; phylum Bacillota; class Clostridia; order Lachnospirales; family Lachnospiraceae; genus COE1. Next base: position 8,757 of record CAMWXA010000042.1, read on the forward strand.
GACGAGGACGATATCATGAGAGTACAGGGACAGGAGGGGATTGCCAGCCGCACAGAGGAAATCGCAGAGCGTCTGCAGGATAAGCTGGATGAGCGTGACCATATCGATGAGGAATCCACGCAAGAGGAAGAAATCCGCGGGAAAGAGGAGCAGGAAGAGGAGAAAGAGAGCGAAGAGACAGAAAATACTGCAGCAGAAAAAGAACAGCTTGATGAAGCAGATATCTGGAGTAATTCCATCCAGAGTATAATCATGGATGGCAGACGTTTGGCAGAGCTGAAAAGGCTGTTAGTATAATTGGCATAAAAATCCCCTGACATAGTCAGGGGATTTTTTAGTTGATGAGAGCATGTGCAATAATACAATTGGAAAGACAAAAACTTTTATTTACTTTTGTTTTCAGGTAGTGGTAATATATAGATAATCAGAGTTTTTATAGAAAACATTCCGAGAAAGAAAGGTAAGGCTGATTTATGATTTTACCGACTAGAAAAATGCGGCAGTGTGTATCATCTGGGCGAAAAGGAAAGCTGCTTGCAGCGATATGTGTTGTGGCGATGGCTGTCCCTCTTGTTTCAGCGGGAAGATTGGAAGCGAGTGTGGCAGAAGCAGCCGCAAATACAGAAAATACGCTTGCCCTGTACGAGGAGTACAATGCGCGCCTTGCCGCAGTCGAACACAGAGAGGATATCACAGAAAAAGGTTTTGAAATAGTAGGCATTCACATTTTCCCAGTCCAGTACGAAATTGACAAACAAAAGGAGATGGAAACGGAACTGGTAAGACAGATGAAAGCGGACCCGGATGCCGATGTAAAAGAGTTAAAAATGAATATGGAAGCACCGATGCTGATGATTCCCGCATATGACAAAACATACAACCGTCTGGCTTTGTTCTTTGTAGATGAGGATGACAGGATCGTGTATAAGACAGACCGTTTTGACACCAACAGCTGTGCGCTTGGACAGATGCAGCAGCCTGAGCAGGAGTTAGTCTCTGTTGCGTTTCAGGATTTGAATGGCGATTCGCTGACAGATATTATACTGATCACTTCCTGTAAAGTTGGTGATGGTAAGAAATACCGGATAGGAGATGTCCTTTTTCAGGACACAGAAGGACTGATTTTTTATAGGGATTACCGTATTTCGGACAAAATTAACCGCTTCGGCATGAATCAGAACACGAATTCTATCACTGCATTTGTCAGAGACGGCTATTCTACGGAGTTTCTATACACGGCTGTTACCCTGAGTGAACTGCTGGAGCACGATTTCCAGATCATTACAGAGCAGTGCCACACGAGGACTTTTGGCAAATTGGGAAATCTGCAGGTCGTGCCGGGAACATACCGCATTGCGGATTATGATGTGTTTATGATCTATCTTGTCAATGAACAGGACTATATCTTATCGGCACTTCAGCCAATGGGTGATTATGATAACCTGTATGCGTTGAAGGGTATCAACTGCCGGGATATTGACGGGGATGGATTAAAGGATATCATCGTGCTGGCAAGATACAGCTATGAGGATGACGAGCATAAGCTGGCCGTGGTGAGCGATTATAGTATCTATTACCAGAGAACCGGCGGGTTTTCGGCGGACACGGAGATAAAAGAGCAGTATCAGTGCAGCGAGGAAGATACCATGCAGAGTGTTGTGGAGAAAGCGAGAGCTTATTGGGGGTGGAAGACAGAAGATGATACGGATATTGATCGTTGATGATGAAAAATCGATTTGTGACCTGATAGACCTGAACTTGTCTTCAGCAGGCTATCACTGTACGACAGTGCAGGATGGGCTGGAGGCAATTGATTTGATAGAGAAGGAGAACTTTGACTTGGTTTTGCTCGATATCATGCTGCCCGGTGCGGACGGCTATGATGTCATGGAGTATATACGTCCGCTGGGGATTCCAGTGATTTTTATCACGGCAAAATACGAGGTCAAAAACAGGGTGAAGGGCTTGAAACTCGGCGCGGACGACTACCTTGTCAAGCCCTTTGACGTGGTGGAGCTGGTCGCGCGCGTGGAAGCGGTTCTGAGACGGTACAACAAGGCGGATCAGAGACTCACGGCGGGCGATGTGACCGTCGATGTGGAGGCGCGCCGCGTGATGAAAGGAAACAGACCAGTTGAGCTGACCAACAAGGAATTTGGACTGCTGGTGCTCTTTATGAAAAATAAGAATGTAGCGCTCTTTCGCGAGACCCTGTATGAAAAGGTGTGGGAGGGGGAGTACTTTGCGGACAGCCGTACATTGGATTTGCACGTTCAGCGCCTGAGAAAGAAGCTTGGCTGGGAGCACAGTCTGGTGGCGGTATACAAAGTAGGATACCGTCTGGAGGTATTGGGTTAAACAATGAAAATTTCACTGAAATTACTTTTATCGACCATCGTTGTCATGGCATTGGCGCTTGGTTTCAGCGGATTTTATTTCGTCAATTATGTGTTTGAGACTTCGCTTGCGCGGGAAGTGGGACAGGCAGCTGACGAGAGCAATATCTTAAGCTTTGCCTTTGAGACGGCAGTCTTGAATGTGCCAGCCCGGTACAGCGTGCTTCCCGACAATACAGTGGAGGAGATCGTCTCAAATCTTGAGCGGAGCGGGCGCAGCACCAACCGCCTGATTCGGATTTCCGATGAGCAGAAGAAAGCATTGCACACAAGTGATGGCTTTGATGCGGACGATCAGCTATTGCAGCAGACGTGGACCGACATCAAGACATATCGTATCATCAAGACATCAAATGGTTACTATATCCACACCTGTGCGTCAATCAATTCCCTCGGAAGAATTCTCTATCTGGAAACAATGAAAGATGTCTCTGATGTGTTTACCGAGCGTGCGATGGGATTTTCTCTGTATCGCAAGGTGACACTTGTCATGCTGCTGATTGGCACAGTGATCATGCATTTGATTGCCTCCCTTCTGACCAAGCCTATCCGGCTGCTCACCAGGGCTACGAGAAGGATGGCAGAAGGGGATTATGCATATCGCGCAAGACAGGTGAGCAATGACGAGCTGGGGCAGCTGACGCGGGACTTTAATGACATGGCGAATACACTGGAAGAAAATATTGAGAAACTTGAGGAGGAGAACGAGGCGAAGGAGGAGTTTATGGGGGCCTTTGCCCATGAGCTCAAGACGCCGCTCACTGCGATTATCGGCTATGCGGATATGCTGCGCACACACAAGCTGGACGAGGAAAAAAGTTTTCTCTCAGCCAATTATATCTATACAGAAGGAAAGCGTCTTGAGGCGATGTCCTTTCGTCTGTTGGATATTATTGTGGCAAAGAAGGATGAGGCAGAGCTAAGTCAAATTTCCACTGCGGAGATTTTCGAATACCTGCGGGAGATGTTTGCGGAAGAAAAACGCGACATGAGGTTTGTGTTTATCTATGATGACGGTACAGTATGGGCAGAGGTCAATCTGATTAAGACAGTGCTTGTCAATTTGGTTGACAACGCCTGCAAGGCGTCGGAGGCAGGGAGCACTGTTACAGTCAGGGGCATAAAGCTTGATGCAGGCTATCGCTTTGAGGTTGAGGATGAGGGAATCGGTATTCCGGTCAAGGAGCAACGCAAGATCACAAAGGCATTTTACATGGTGGACAAATCACGCTCAAGAAGCAAGAATGGTGCCGGACTTGGGCTTGCGCTGTGCGAGGAAATTTTAAAGATTCATCACAGTGAGTTGACGATACAGAGCGAACAGGGAAAGGGATCCTGCATCGGATTCACTTTGGAGGGCAGTACATGAGAAAGACAGCGCGGTATTTTGCGGTTTTTCTGTCGGTAGTGTTTGTGATCGCAGTCTCTATATGGGGACCGGAGATGCTCGCAAAGTACAAGGATAAGAAAATACTGAACGAACCGCATATTGAGCTGGTGGCGGAGGCCGGAGAGGGCTACCGCTATCAGATGAACGCGAATGAAAAGCTTTATATCCTGTCGAGATGTCTCGGAAGTCAGGCTCTTTCAGAGAGTGAGCAGAATGCAATGACTTTTTATGCTGGAAATGCGGGTTTGGGCTATGAGGATCTGGAGGGGTCTTATGCATTTGTGCGAAAATATAATGGACCATCGGGCAAGGAAATAACGGACGAGCAGATTTATGCGGCCTGCAATGAGGGCTTGGCGGTGTTAAAGGAATTGCATATTCTGCCTGCGGAAGTCAAGGAGGTAAGTGCAGTCTCCTACAACGCGACGCTTTATTCTGCGATCGATGTGCTAGAGCCGCGCAACAACGTTGCAGTCTGGAAGGTGGAGCTGTCAAACAGTCAGAAAAATGCAGATAAGGTAAATAGACTGATCGATGTCTACATTGATGCAGATAACGGCAAAATTTATGAATTTTATGCCAGAACCTCACTTCTTTGGAGAGATATTGATACAGATGCCATCATCAAGGCGTGGGGCAGCTATATGGAACTGAGCGCTCCGACAGCATATGAGTCAGACAATCCTTTGCTGGAGACGACTCCGTATTTCAAAAAGTATGTTTTTCCGGGCATGGGTGATGACAGGACAATTGTCACAGTTGGATATTATGAGGGAATTAACGAAATATTTTTGAAAATCTCTTAAGGATTGCAAAAACAGTTCAGTGGTCAGCTGAACTGTTTTTGGTGAAAATTTATAATTTATTGTCAAACATTTTCTTGTCAAATTCCGGGTTAAAATAATAGAAATTCTTTGAATCCAGTTTTTCCTTGGTCATCTCAATTGCTTCACCGAAGCGGTTAAAGTGGACAATCTCGCGTGCACGAAGGAATTTTAGCGGTGCCCTGACATCAGGATCGTCGATGACGCGCAGGAGATTTTCGTAGACGGTGCGTGCTTTCTGCTCTGCAGCAAGGTCCTCGTACAGGTCTGCGAACGCATCTCCCTTTGACTGGAATTCCAGGGATGTGAAGGGGACGCCTGCCGCAGCCTGCGGCCATAAACCAGCTGTGTGGTCAATGTAGTAAGCGTCAAAACCGGCAGTTTTTGCCTGCTCTGGTGTCAGGTTGCGGGTCAGCTGGTATACGATGGCACAGATAATTTCCATATGGTTGATTTCCTCTGTGCCGATATCGGTCAAAAGGCCGCCTACCTTTTTGACAGGCATCGAGTAGCGCTGCGCCAGATAGCGCATGGAAGCGCTGAGCTCTCCGTCCGGCCCGCCGTATTGGCTGATAATCAGCTGTGCAGTCTTCGGACAGGTTTTTTTGATCTTTACAGGATATTGCAGTCGTTTTTCATAAGCCCACATTAGATAAGTCCTCCTTCCCAAGGCATAGGCCCCTCGGCCCACTCATACTTATTTGAATCTGGATTGCCTGTCACAATCGACAGCTGCGTCAGCGCATTGTATTTGGCGGCGTAGTCAGAAAGTGTGTCCAGGCGCTTCTGCAGAAGCTCCCGCATCAGCTTGATTCCGTGCTGACAGTCAGGATGTGTATCCAGATAAAGCGTCAGATCGTTGATGGCAAATCCAATCATGGAAATTTCGTTCATCGCCTTCTCGCGATCGGACAGTTTTGCACTGGCAGCCTTGTCACAAAAAGGACAGGGAATATCCTCAGCAGCGTAAAAGTTCATGTTGAGACATGGAAATATCGTACCGTTATATAATGCGGAGCTCCACTCGTAAGGCTCACACCATTCCTGCACAGGGAATGAGCCCATCGCTAGGGACTCCGGAGTACATTTGCAATTGGCAGAATCGTTCATAAAATTACCTCCATATTGGCAAGATTAATCTGTTACCAATATTATTTTTGGAAAAAAGCAAAACAATATACTGGTTCATATTGGGAAGAATAAATCCATAGTAACACTTGCAAAAAAGACAAAAAGCTGATATACCTTACATATATACATGCGTGTTGCTGGAAATTTTTGGATAACGAAACGCTTCTATATAATTGGGAGGATATAAAAATGTACAGAGCGGGAATAGATTTAGGTGGAACGAATATCAAAGCAGGGATTCTTGACGAAAATCAGACAATTTTAGCGCAGGCGTCAGTGCCGACAGGAGCAGAGCGCCCGGCGGAGGAAGTCATAGCAGACATGGCACAGCTTGTAAGGCAGCTGATGGAAACATTAACGATTGAGGAGAGCGCGCTTGCGGGCATCGGTGTTGGAGCGCCGGGAATTGTGGATGCCCATGCAGGAATTGTGCGGTATTCCAACAACATTAGCTGGGAGAATGTGGCGCTTGTGCGGGAACTCGGAAATTATTTTTCCTGCAAAATCTGTATATCCAACGATGCAAACTGTGCAGCGCTGGGGGAAGTGAGGGCCGGGGCGGCAAAGGATGTGTCCAATGCAATTTTGCTCACACTTGGAACTGGCGTCGGCGGTGGTATTATCCTGAATGGAAAAGTGTTTGAGGGAAGCAATGCGGGGGGAGCAGAGCTTGGGCACACCAGCATGATACTGGGAGGAGAGCCCTGCACCTGCGGCAGGCGCGGCTGCGTGGAGGCATATGCATCTGCCACAGCGCTGATTCGGGATGCAAAGCGGGCCGCTGCAGCAGACAAAAAGTCACTGCTCAATCAGATGTGTGATGGAAAGATTGAGAATATGAATGGAAAGATTCCATTTGATGCGGCGCTTGCGGGAGACAAGACAGCGAAAGAAGTCGTTGAGAATTATTATACATATCTGGCAGAAGCCATTGCGAACTTTGTCAATATCTTTCGTCCAGATGTCGTGCTCCTGTCGGGGGGCATCTGCAATCAGGGAAGCCGTTTGACGAAGCCGGTGGAGGAGCATCTGAGCTTCCTGTGCTTTGGCGGAGACAGGGCGTTTGTGCCGCCAGTGCGGTGTGCTATTCTGGGGAATGATGCCGGTATCATTGGCGCAGCCAATCTCTTGGGGCAGAACAGTTAGAAAGCCAGGTAAAAAATGAGTAAAATTGATAAGAATAAGCAGATAAAGCGGGAATCCCTTCTGGAGACAGCTTTTAATCTCTTTACCAGCAAAGGCATCCACAAGACTTCTATATCGGATATTGTGGAGGATGCCGGGGTGGCCAAGGGAACTTTTTATCTGTATTTTAAGGACAAATATGACATCAGAAACAAACTGATCGCCCACAAGTCGAGTGAGGTGTTCCAAAAGGCGGAGCGCGCGCTGGATGCAGCGGATATTACTGAGCTTGAGGAGCGGGTGATCTTTTTGGTCGACAACATTGTCAACCAGCTCGTGGAGAACAAGACACTGCTGGGTTTTATCTCCAAGAACCTCAGCTGGGGCGTGTTCAAAAATGTGCTCATCGGGGCTGGGAGCGACAGCGAGGTTGATTTTTACGATATCTACCATACGATGTTTGGGGATACGGGCAGATATGAGAACCCAGAAGTGATGGTTTTTATGATAATCGAACTTGTGGGCGCCACCTGCTACAGTGCGATTCTGTACAATGAACCTGTGGGGATTGACGAACTGAAACCGTATCTGTTTCGCACGATCAGGGGGATTATGGCGATGCACCGCATCACAATCCAGCCAGAAATGGAAAATGGTTTACAATATTAATTTTGCAAAAAGTATAAAGTAAATGAAAAATAATCCGATAAACTAAGTATAAAAATAAATTATGTAACTATTTGTCATGAAATAGTTGCGAATTGATAACAGAAATATTTGACTAGTTTGGAAGGAGGAGTCCGGTATGCGTATAGATGCCTATAACCAGATACAGCAGATCTACGGAACACAAAAGTTAACCAAAACTGAGAAGAAGACAGCAGGAGCAAGCTTTCAGGACCAGCTTATGCTCTCAGCGACAGCTCAGGATGCTTCCATAGCAAAAAAGGCAGTTGCAGCAACGCCTGACGTGCGCCAGAATCTTGTAAATTCCATCAAGGAACGCATCGATAATGACACTTATGAGGTAGACATGGAGGATTTTGCAGGAAAGTTGTTAGAGAGATACAATGGCCTGTTTTAAGTGAGGTGCATAGGTGGCAAGCTTATTGGAAAACTTGATTGATGTGCTCGACAGTGAGAATGCACATTACGAGAAGCTCGTAACCCTCGCCGAGAGCAAGACTCCTGTCATCGTGGCGGGAGATATCGAAAACCTGGGGAAAATCATGGATGAAGAACAGGAGATCGTAGGCAGAATCCAGGGAATGGAGAAGAAAAGAGATAAATTTCTGGCTGATATTGCCAACGTAGTTAACAGGGATGTTAAAACATTGAAACTTATAGACCTGATTCAGATGCTCGAATCAATGCCCGACCAGAAGCAGAAGCTTGAGGACGTGCAGCAGCGCTTGAGGAAGACCATAGACAAGCTGAAGGAGACAAACGGCAAAAACCAGCTGCTTCTCTCAGAAAGACTGGATATGGTGAGCTTTAACCTCAACATGATACGGGCGATGAAGTCTGCGCCGCAAACAGCCAATTATAGTAAAGATGCATATACAAACGGACAATCGCTTGGTATCTTACATGGTGGTTTCGACGCAAAGCAATAACGACGAAACACGAGGTGAGATACCATGTCTTTGTTTGGATCATTATATTTAGGCGACAGCGGTTTACGCACGTCGCAGAGCGCGCTCAATACTGTAGCGCACAACTTATCAAATCTAAATACACCCGGATATGTCCGCCAGCAGGTGGCAAATACTG
>CAMWXA010000043.1 GCA_947178035.1 uncultured Lachnospiraceae bacterium
GCCGCCAGCGTTCATCCTGAGCCAGGATCAAACTCTCATGTTAAAATATGGTCTGTCTGATTCTCGCACCAGTCAAACTGGCTAATCAATCCGTTGCGTTTTTCAACGCTTTTACTTTTAAAGGTTTTGTTCTCTGAACAATTCTATCTGCATCTTAACCGATGCATTCTCATTAGAATTTTCAGGGTTGCATTACTGTTTATTTGTCAAGGTACATTATTGTGTCTTTAAAGTGCTATTCATTATCACTCGCGACAGCTTTTATAGGATAGCATATTTTGTATTTTATTGTCAAGTATTTTTTTATTTATTTTCAAAATATTTTTTATCTTTATTTTAGCATCATCAAGTAAAACGAACATCTGGCAATTTCATCAAAGGCCACTGAACATTTCGTCAGCCTTTGAGACAAATGACAAAGGCATAATGATTGTTTCTGTGACCGACGACAGAAAATCAAATATAGAACAGGCCCTGCTCTTTCCATCTTCTTTCCTGTCAGGAAAATTTCCTTGATAACCGCTCCATTGTATTTTCCGGCGTATCCCTTATACTATAAATATACCCAACCCGATCATAAATATAATTTAGGAGGTTTTGCATATGAATATTGGAACACAGATTCAAACACTGCGCCGGGAACATAATATCACCCAGGAAACACTTGCCGCGGAAATGGGTGTCACCGTGGGTGCTGTAAGCAAATGGGAACATAGTACAACAATGCCAGATATTCTGATGCTGTGCAGTTTGGCAGACTACTTCCAAGTCACCACTGACGAACTGCTTGGCCGCACCCGCAAAAGAAGCTTCGTGGTCTGCGACGATGCCTGCTTTTTACGGGATACACTGAAAAAAATACTGGAAAAAGAAGGGTACTCCTGTGCTGGACTGGCAACAGACGGGGTACAATTGCGTTCGCTTTTGGACAAAAATGTTCCTGATATCCTGCTTCTGGATATCCACCTAGGCACCGATAACGGACTCGAACTGCTGCGGGAGATCAAGTGCAGGAATCTCCCCGCCAAAGTCATTATGGTCACAGCAGACAATTCCGAAGAAAGCATAAAATCCGCCATATCCTATGGCGCTGATGCTTATGTCACAAAGCCTTTCACAGAAAAGCACATCCTGCATACTCTTGATACACTGTGCCTTTGACTGGATAGACGACGCTGATCAAGAAAAAGCGGTTTCCTTTTCCTCTCCAAAAAAGAAACCGCTTCATTTAATCATTCTCAGCCATGAATCTGCTGTTCAAGAACCACCATCGTTTCCTCGATCGCTTTGTCGATTCCTTCTGGATTCTTGCCGCCTGCCTGAGCCATGTTCGGTCGTCCGCCACCGCCACCGCCTACAAGTCCGGCAATTCCTTTGATGAGATTCCCAGCGTGTGCACCTTTCGCCATAGCGCCGTCCGTAGCCATCGCCACAAGATTCACTTTGCCGTCCATGCCGGAAGCAAGCACGACAACGCCCTCACCGAGCTTGGCTTTCAGCTGATCTCCAAGATCCCGCAGACCATTCATGTCCACTCCGTCGACTCTTGCTGCCAGAAGTTTCACACCTTTTAACTCTGTTACCTGATTCATAACATCACCGAGCGCTTCTTTGGCTGCTTTGCTCTTGAGTGATTCATTTTCGCCCTGCAGTGATTTTATCTCCGCCATCATATGTTCAATTTTTTCCACCAGGTTTGCCGGAGTTGTCCTGGCCGCCTTAGCCGCTGCGTCAAGTTCCTTCTCAATATTTTGGTAATATGCAAATACATTGTCTCCTGTAAGCGCTTCGATACGGCGCACTCCCGCCGCAATACCGCTCTCCGAAGCAATCTTAAAGGTTGTGATTTCGCCAGTATTTTTCACATGGGTACCACCACAAAACTCCTTGGAGAACTCTCCCATCGATACAACACGCACTGTCTCGCCATACTTCTCGTCAAAAAGCGCCATCGCACCTGTCTTTTTCGCCTCATCCATCGTCATGATCTGTGTGTCTACAGCGATATTCTCTGCAATCTTTTCATTGACCATCTTCTCAACAGATGCGAGTTCATCCGCTGTCATTGCTTCAAAATGACTAAAGTCGAAACGTGTCCGCTCTCCATCCTGATAAGAGCCTTTCTGCTGTACATGTGTGCCGAGCACCTCACGAAGTGCCTTTTGCAGTAAATGTGTGGCGGAGTGATTTTTGCAAATCTTCGTCCGGAGTATCTTGTCAACGCTCAAAGTAACCTCATCGCCTACTTTGATCATGCCCCGCGTCATCTTGCCAATGTGTCCCACTTTACCACCGAGAAGCTTCACCGTATCTTCCACAACAAACTCACCTGATGCGGTTGTAATCACACCTTTATCGCCCTGCTGACCACCCATCGTTGCGTAAAATGGTGTCTCGTCAACGATAATCGTACCGATCTCTCCGTCTGAAAGCGCCTCCACAAGCTCACTCTCTGTCGTGAGCACAGAAACCCTGGATGCCGTCTCAAGCTTCTCATATCCCACAAATGCTGTTGTGATAGCTGGATCAATCGACTCGTATACGGTTGCATCCGCTCCCATATAATTTGTCTCTTTGCGTGCCTTCCGCGCTTTCGTGCGCTGCTCCTCCATCGCTGCGTCAAATCCATCCTGGTCAATAGAAAAACCTTTTTCCTCCAATATCTCACATGTAAGGTCGACCGGAAAACCATACGTATCATACAGTTTAAATACGTTCTCACCGGAGAGAACCTTCTCACCGGCCGCCTGCATTTTATCCTCCATGTCAGAAAGGATTGCAAGTCCCTGGTCTATCGTCTTATTAAACTTTTCCTCCTCCTGTGTCAACACCTTGAAGATAAAATCCTTTTTCTCGTCCAGCTCTGGATATCCATCCTTGCACTCGTCGATTACAGTCCTGGCAAAATCAGCCATAAACGTGCCTTCTATGCCAAGCATTCTCCCGTGGCGTGCTGCGCGCCGGATAATACGCCTGAGCACATATCCGCGCCCCTCATTGGTCGGCATAATCCCATCTGAGATCATAAATGTCGCGGAGCGGATATGGTCCGTGATCAGTCGAATCGAGACGTCTTTCTTCTCATCTGTCTCGTACTGCACCCCGGCTGTCTCACAGATCTTGTCACGTATCGCTTTCATTGTATTGATGTCAAACACAGTGTCTACATCCTGAACAACGACGGCAAGCCGCTCAAGTCCCATACCAGTGTCGATATTCTTCTGCGCAAGCTCCTCATAATGGCCTTTTCCGTCGCCGTCGAACTGTGTAAATACGTTGTTCCAGACCTCCATAAAGCGGTCACAGTCACAGCCCACTTTGCAGTCAGGCCTGCCGCAGCCATACTTAATGCCTCTGTCATAATATATCTCAGAACATGGTCCGCACGGTCCGGCGCCATGTTCCCAGAAATTATCACACTCCCCAGTCTCAGGATCGCGGTAAAAACGCGTGATTTTCTCAGCTGGCACACCGATCTCATTCACCCATATATTAAATGCTTCCTCATCCTCACAGTAGATAGACGGATACAGTCTCTCCGGGTCAAGTCCGACTACTTTGGTCAAAAACTCCCAGCTCCAGTTCAATGCCTCATGCTTAAAATAATCTCCAAAGGAAAAATTTCCAAGCATCTCAAAAAAGGTGAGATGCCTCGCTGTCTTACCAACATTCTCAATGTCACCTGTCCTGACACATTTCTGGCATGTGGTGACACGACGTCTGGGCGGTATCTCCTGCCCTGTAAAATATGGTTTTAGCGGCGCCATACCGGAATTGATAATCAACAGACTGTTATCATTGTGCGGCACCAGCGAAAAGCTCTTCATTGATAAATGTTCTTTGCTCTCGAAGAATTCAAGAAACATTCTCCGAAGTTCGTTTACTCCATAGTTTTTCACAATTATTCCTCCAAAATATCTATAATCAGGCAGCCATCATTCTGCCTGCTGCGCCAGACGCAAAAGCGTCAGCCGTCATAATTTCCTTATATGTCTGTGTCCATTAGAAATCAAACTTATCTGCAAAGTAAGCATCCAGTTCGTCAATCTTAATACGCACTTGCTCCATGGAATCGCGGAAACGAACGGTAACTGCGTTATCCTGCTCTGACTCAAAATCATACGTAACACAGAACGGTGTGCCAATCTCATCCTGGCGGCGGTATCTCTTGCCGATATTTCCTCTGTCGTCAAACTCACAATTATACTTCTTTGAGAGCTGTGTATAAATCTTCTCTGCGCCTTCATTGAGTTTTTTGCTTAACGGAAATACACCGATCTTGACCGGTGCGATAGCTGGGTGGAAATGAAGTACGGTTCTCACATCGCCCTCTCCGATCTCCTCCTCGTCATATGCTGCGCATAGAAAAGCAAGAACTACGCGGTCTGCGCCAAGGGACGGTTCAATAACATATGGTATGTATTTTTCTTTCTTCTCATCATCAAAATAAGACATATCCTGTCCAGATGTATTCTGATGCTGTGTAAGGTCATAATCAGTCCTGTCAGCGATCCCCCAGAGTTCACCCCATCCAATCGAAGGAAAGAGGAATTCGATATCCGTAGTCCCCTTCGAATAGAAGCAAAGTTCCTCCGGCGCATGGTCGCGCAGACGCATTTCCTCCTCCTTAATACCAAGGCTCAGAAGCCAGTCGCGGCAGAACCCTCTCCAATACTGGAACCATTCGAGATCGGTTCCCGGCTCACAGAAGAACTCCAGCTCCATCTGCTCAAACTCTCTTGTGCGGAACGTAAAATTGCCCGGCGTAATCTCATTTCGAAAGGATTTTCCAATCTGTCCGATCCCAAAAGGAATCTTCTTTCTGGAAGTTCTCTGCACATTCTTAAAGTTTACAAAAATGCCCTGCGCTGTTTCCGGTCTCAGATAAACAGTATTCTTGGCATCCTCTGTGACACCCTGAAAGGTCTTGAACATCAGATTAAACTGTCTGATATCTGTGAAATTATGCTTTCCGCAGGTTGGACACAGAATATTCTTCTCCTCGATAAAATTCTTCATCTCCTCCTGCGAGAAAGCGTCAATCGGCTTCTCTAGGGTAATGCCCTGCTCACCTGCGTAATCTTCGATCAGCTTGTCGGCTCGAAAGCGCTCATGGCACTCCTTACAGTCCATCAAAGGGTCGGAAAATCCGCCGAGATGCCCTGATGCTACCCATGTCTGAGGATTCATCAGAATCGCACAGTCCACCCCCACATTGTACGGGTTTTCCATGATAAATTTCTGCCACCATGCCCTTTTAACATTATTCTTTAACTCGACACCAAGATTTCCATAATCCCATGTGTTGGCTAAACCGCCATAAATTTCGGAACCGGGATACACAAATCCCCTGCTTTTTGATAATGCTACAATCTTGTCCAATGTCTTTTCCATCACATGTTCTCCTAACCTCATTTGATTTTATGTTTTTATTTAAATACAATAATCTTGCAGCCTTTCGACGATGAAATGTCTGCACTCTTTTTTCCTACTACAGTGACTTCATCGTTCACATACAAAATTTCATCATAACAATTGATACGCAGCTGTTCGAGCACTTCAGGCTCCTCGGTATACTCGAAAAACACAATATGGCTGTCACCCATTCCCAGCAATTCGGGCTTTGAAACTGTCGTGTTGTCCGCTACTGACTTTAGTGTCACATCCAAATCATATCCTGCCATATTGGCATCCCTGATTGTTCCAGCAAAAAAATCTTCTCTGTCAAATCCTGCATAAGTCTGATAGTCACCATATTCTATGGTTATGTTCGTTACGCCATCTTTCACTTTGAAGTTTTTTAGTTCGATCTGTGCTGTCACATTGTCCGCTTTGTACTCGTCGATTGCCGATTCAATCATCGACTTTAAATCGTCCTCATTGTAATAACTCTCAATAAAATTTTCAATAATTGTGCTGGATATGCTGCCATCTTTTTCAATGGAGAGCGATGACAATGTGGCCGCCACTTCGTCCGTAACTGCATTACTCTCATTCCCCTGATGTATTACTTCGCCGCATGCAGTGAGTCCCAGCATACAGAAGCACAATATTAGCATTATCGATTTTCCTATCTTCATAATATTCTCCACCTTAATCTTTATATGCGTTTTATTATAAACAACTTAATCAATATTTTCAAGTATTTCAAGACTTTTAAAATTCCGGTCCATACTTCTTTCGCATATTTTCCTGCTATAAAGTCCCAACTCCTGCAATACCTCCTCCTTTACATGAAAAGAAAAAAGTTTTTCAATAGGCGTTTTCATTATGTAATCAACTGTGTAGGCTGTTGGCTCCATCAGTTTGTCGCCTGCACTGAGTCCGGGAAATTCTCCATTTAGCATAATGGACTTCAATTCAAACACATACCTGACAAGTCGATTTTCGAAATTCGGTGCAGTCAATGCCCGGAGTGATTGGTACAACAGTTTTAGCATTCCAGTCTCATCATTGTTCTCTCTTGTGTAATAATCACAAATCTCCAAAAAGTACATACCGTAATAAGCACCTATAAAATCCTGACGCAGCTCCTCAAAATAATTGGTAATCTCTGCATCTGACATATTGTATGCGCTCCTGCCGGCATACAACTTGAACTGGCCAAACGAAAATGGATTTGTAGGCGCCATCAGCCTGTTGCCGGGCCGTCTGGAGCCCTTGGCAAAAGCTGATATCTTCCCTCTTTCTTTGGTGAGCAGTACGACTCTCCTATCGTATTCCCCCATCGGTTCTGCTTTGATAACGATCCCTGTCAATATTACGAAATCCTGTATCCCCGTACTCATGTATCTCTCCTGCCTTACTCCTGTCCATGGCGGCTGTCATGGACATGGCCTCTTCCATCTCAGGATGCCCTTTGTAAGCCAGATAATCGTGTACCTGTCCTGTCTGCATAAACCGGCTCCATCCATCCTCGTGCATCTACTGTCCCTGCCCTTTCTGTATCTCATACATCTGCCCAATCCTGCGGATTCGTGCCGCTGTACAATATTTTAATGCGCTTTTTCCGCTTCATGAAAAGCATATGCTTCACATAGATAGGGTGTGCTTATGGGACGATTTTATTCATTCTCTCTATTCATTTTCTTTTGGGTCATAGCCGAAATTCTTAATCAGAAAATCACTGTCACGCCAGTCTTTTTTCACTTTTACCCACAGTTGAAGATTAACATGCTGTTCCAGCAGTTCCTCAATCTCAGGACGTGCCAGGGAACCAATCTTCTTGAGCATTAATCCGCCTTTCCCAATAATAATGCCTTTATGCGAATCCTTTTCGCAGATGATCGTGGCATTGATATCAACAATTTTTTTCCCGTATTTCATGGACTCGATTGTCACTGCCACACCATGCGGAATCTCCTCATCGATACTCCTAAGCACCTTCTCCCTGATCAACTCTGCCACGATCTGCCTCGTAGGCTGGTCTGTAATAGTGTCCTCATCGTAAAATGCTGGCCCATATGGCAGATATTTCATAATCTGTGCAACCAAAACGTCTGTATTATCTTTTTGCAGCGCGGACACCGGCACAATCTCTGCAAAGTCAAGCTGCTTTCGATAGGCATCGATGTATCCGAGAAGTTGTTCCTTTTTCACCATATCAATCTTATTGATCACTAAAATAATAGGTGTTTTAACCTTTTTCAACTGCTCAATAATGTGCTGCTCACCAGCGCCAATGTAGTCCGTCGGCTCCACAAGCCACAGGATGACATCCACTTCTCTCAAGCTGTGTTCCGCCACATTAACCATATAATTGCCAAGCTTATTTTTTGCCTTGTGGATACCAGGGGTATCCACAAAAACAATCTGTCCCTCATCGGAGGTATACACCGTCTGTATGCGATTTCTTGTGGTCTGAGGCTTTTTTGATGTGATGGCAATTTTCTGCCCGATCAGACAGTTCATCAATGTCGACTTGCCCACATTTGGTCTGCCAATCAGCGCCACAAAACCTGACTTATACTTTTCATTCATAATCCGTATTCCTCCATCATGGACATTCTAAGGAGCTGTCAGCAGCTCCTTAGTGAAAAAGATTCTCCACTTTCATAAACATTTCCTTATTTTCATCGATTGATTGTCCGTTGCCCACTACACATACAACATCCTGTGAAATAACCGCATCCAGATAGCCGGCCAGTCTCCTGATGTCTTCCTGACTGCATGCCAGCACTTCATCGCGCTCTTTCTGTACTTCCGCAAAGTCCAGATTCGTCAGATAAGCGCTCGAGGACCGGCTGCCTTTTATCGCAGGCGTCATGGGAACATCCATATCGCTGACTGCACCTATGATATACTTGGTCATAGTACGCTCGTCCGCATTAAATTCTCTTAAATAATCACTCGTTTTCTCAAAGATGTCAACTGTTTTTTTGAGATTTGGGTCTCTGTATGAGACGAGATAACTGTCACCCGTCTTGCCAAAGTTGCACATGATGCCATAAGCCCCGCCTTTTACGCGCACATTAATCCACAGATAATCATACCGGAGCATCACCTTCAGCACCCGCAGTGCACCTGTATAAGCGTAATCTGTATTTGTCATATAATTGCCCGCCCTGCACACATATTGTATCTGCGCCGATGTGGAAAATCCCTCATTTTTCTTTACTGTAGCAATTGCAAACCGTTCTTTTTTTACCGGATCGGTAAAAAGTTTTGCTTTCATCGGCGCAACGAGGTCTTTGATCAGCGCAAAGCCCTCTTCTGTGGCTGTGATATCCACCATAAGATTTTCTGGTCTGAAAATGCACTTTGTAAGCTCTGTGAGCTTTTGAATCAGTTCATCCTTATTTCCCTCAAAGTCATCTGTGATCTTTTCCAACATACGATAACAAGGCAGACCATTGACAAGCTCTGACACTGCTGCCGTCTCGCTAAAATACGACATCGCCCTGACCGCGGCGAAGGAATGACCTGAGGAAGTCATATTTCCCTGCATGATTGACTTTAATTCTTCCAAAATCTCAAGAATCCTGCCAGCGTCGTCAAGTTTTGAGGCTGTCATGATCTCCGTCATAAGTGCAAATGCAGCAGGCAGTTCATCATACATCGCTTTGGTCTTCATCTCGAATGTAAGTTTGTATTCGTCCAGTTTCTTTGCGTTGACATAGGTGTTGACACTGCTCACAATATCTCCTGTATGAATATTAATCTCGTTGCAAAGCTCTCCATAACTGTGCTTATCTGTATCCACATAGCCTAGCACATTCTTGAGAATTCCGATATAAGAAAACAGCTCCTCTGGAATGTTGGCAGCATCAAAAATCAGTCTGATATAGCCGATACCGTTTGTCTGAATATCATGAAACAACACCTTCGTATCGCCAATACTGCGGACTTCGTTCACGAAATCCTCCGCTTTCTTTTTCATATCCTCACGCTTGAGCATTGGTATCTTTGCCAGGTTCTCCGGTGTATCCTCCATCTCCTGATATGCATGCAGTGCTTTGGTGTCCTCCACAATCTGCTTGATTTCGTCTCTGCCAAGACCCGCTTTGTATGCGGCGAGCTTATCCGCCAGCTCCTTTTCCGCCTCCATGGTAAGACCTTCCTTCGGCGCTACCACAAGGACTGATTTATGCTGATTCTGAATCAGGTATTTTTCAATCAGCTTCTCAAAGTAATCTGTACTGATTTTTTCTTTTAAGTCTTTAAAAATGTCGATTGCCTCAATCATATCAAACGGCATATTGTCGTCATACAGCCATGAATCGAACATTTGCAGTCCATACATAAGCCCCTTGGGATACGAACCAAAATCCGCTTCTCTGTATCTGAATTCATAGTAATTCAAGCCGGCCAGCAGAGATTTCTTATCGATTCCTTCCTTTACAATGCGGGCAAGTTCACTCTCAATTGTCTCCACAAATTCGTCCTTTTGTGAGACATTCGCATTCTTAGCCACAATCGAAAAATATGGCTGGTATATCCCGTTGTTATACACTGTATAAATTTCCGTACCTATGTTCTTGTGAATCAGTGCAAGCTTTAGAGGCGCTGCAGAAGCAGAGCAAAGAGCATACTCCAAAATCTCCATCGCATAATACAACTCTTTATCCAGACTTGTTCCAACAACTGTATTGTACGAAAGGTAAGTATTATCCTCTAAAGACTCACCCTCCATAATCGGATATTCTTTATATTTCTCCACTGGCTTTTCAAACGCGTCCTGCTGCCTTAACGCAGAGTCGACCTCCAGCTGTTCAAACTGACTCAGATACTGCTCGTCCATCCATTCGAGCTTCTCTGCCATATCCATATTTCCGTACAGATAAATATAGCTGTTTGACGGGTGATAGTATTTCCCGTGAAACGCCAAAAACTGCTCATAGGTGAGATCTGGTATCACCTTCGGATCTCCTCCAGACTCCACTCCATATGGTGTATCGGGAAATAGAGAATTGACAACTTCCCTGTCATTGACCTCGTCAGGCGACGAAAAAGCACCTTTCATTTCATTGTAGACAACACCATTCAGCGTGATCGGGCTGTCTTCATCCTCCATCTCATAATGCCAGCCCTCTTGCTGGAAAATCTTCTTTTCATGATAAATGTTGGGATAAAATACTGCATCCAGATATACATGCATCAGATTTTGAAAATCCTTGTCATTGCAGCTTGCAACGGGATATACCGTCTTGTCGCTGTACGTCATGGCATTCAAAAATGTATTTAATGAGCCTTTTACAAGTTCTACAAAAGGATCCTTCACCGGAAAATCCTTAGAGCCGCAGAGTACTGTGTGCTCTACGATGTGCGGCACACCTGTGGAATCCGTAGGCGGTGTGCGAAAACCAATATAAAACACTTTGTTTTCATCGTCATTGCTGAGAAGTGCGATTCTTGCACCTGTCTTTTTGTGTCTTAACAGCCAGCTCATAGAGCCAATATCATCAATCTGTCGTTTCTCTACTACCTCGTAAGCTGCTAAATCTTCAATTTTCTTCATATTTTTATATTCCCTTTCTTTTTAATGCAGATTTGTTTGTAAATGCACTCATGCAAAGCATTCTCTTTTATTGGGCAGGCTGATGCCCGATTTTTAGATACTCAGTGCCATCAGCGCAAGCTTTGAAATGGAAAAATCCTCAATTATCATATCCCCCTTGATCACCTGACTGCGATACTCACTGCAAAACTGCCTGAAGGAGTATGCCTTGTGAATCCATTTATCCTTTGTCTCTCCTCCAAATCCCTTTTTTTGTATCTTATAACAAACACGAATTGTAAGCTTTAATTGCTGATAGATTCGATAAGAAAACTCCTTGTCCGACATCTGTAAAATATGATCTGCCATTTTCTGATTCAAATCTGTATCCCTTGCAATGTGTGCACTAATCACCGCTTTGAACTTAAATGGAACATCATCCTTGTCCATCATTTCTGCGTACGTCAGTTCTTTTCCAAAATAGACACAGTTGATATCCTGAATCACATATTTGAAATCATTATTTTGCATTTCCATTCCTGTCTCCACTGGTATCTGTTCCCCATTCTTCCCTATTTTGTCAGACAGATGTGTCATTTCCTATATAATCAATATTATCTGCCGAGAATTTCACTGCTTCCTGCACTTCCGTCTCTGTGATGCCAAGCTCATCCGCCACTTCTTTTGCTGTGACTTTCCTGTACAAAGTTTCATACAGTTCCTTTGCCTTATCATTGACCTCGTTCACCCTGTTCAACACATTCTCATCGATCTGACGGTTATCGGAATCATCGCTGATAAATTCTTCCATTGCATCCATAATCATCCTGCCAATAAATCCCTCTACCTCATCGATGCCATCTACACACTCCAACATGGTCACAGCAGAAGCGGCCGCAACATTTCCCTCTCCGATCAGGTCTTCCACGAGTGCTCCCTGACCCGCGTAGAGCTTGGAAATTTCAACTACCTGTGGCAAAAAAATCTCCACAAGCCTTGCCTGCGCACCGCTGTCCCCCGCAAGAGCCGACATCATCACAGCTCTTTTTTCGCCATCCGACACAGGCGGGAGTTCCTTTAATTCCTCCAGATACATTTCCAGAAAATTGACATCATCGCCAGTCAGGTTCTCTTCTAAATCCCCTGGTTCATCGATTCCAATACGGTTTTTGCGAAAATATTCCTGTATCAGCGCAAGCTTCCCATCATCTAACTGCCATTCCTCAAATGCCTCCCTGATCTGGTCACTTGTCAGCATATTTTCCTGAAGTCTCGCGGTATCCCTTAACTCCTCCAGCGTATTTGCAAAATTTATCTGATTTAATTCCATCATGTCATACTGTCCCTTCTGTCATTTCACATGTGTGTGCGTAAAGAGATGATCCTGGCAGTACTCATAATTCCCATTACATTTCGAACAAAATCGAAACTCTGCATCAGGATTGTCCTCGCTGTTTTTACCACAGATCGCGCATTTGTGTTTTGACACGCTGACAGGTTTGGCCCGCTTCACTTCTCTGTTGTATTCGTGACGTCTCCTCACCTGCCGTGGCGATATCCGCATACCAAACCCGCTTCTTGTCATCAGGAAAAACACAACAAAGTTGAGAAGCGACGCACCGATAACAATCTTCCCAATGACATCACTCTGGAAAAACTGTACCACCAAAAGAACACCATATGCAATTCCCATCCATTTCACCTTTATGGGAATAATGAACATTAGCAGTACCTGTATCTCCGGAAAGGTTGCCGCAAATCCCAAAAAAATGGACATATTTACAAAATAAGTGCTGAAGCTGCGCGCGACAAGCAGGAAATATGTCGTCGGACCATATGCTTCCCGTAATACATAGGAATAGAATGCCGGCATATAGCTGATTCCCATGATTAGAAAACTTCCAAGTATCGTAAAGATCATTCCCATGAAAAGATACACATTATAATAGAAGGTCCCCCAGGTCCGCTCAAGATTCGTTCCCACAGAATAGTAAAACATGAGCATCACTATCGTAAACAAATCAAAGCTTGATGGCGGGATAATAACCCACGTGACAAGCCTCCAGATCTGCCCATGCAGTATCAGATACGGATTCAGTGTCAGGAAATCCATGACCGCCGGACTGATAAACTCCAGTATATATCCGAGCACATACCCCAATATCAAATATAATGAAAGATTGGGTATCGCATATTTTCCCAGCTTCCGCTCCATTTTGTTCAGAAAATTCATAATTTCACATTCCTGCCTTTCACCTTTAAAATAAACTCGTTATTTCAGTATATCATTCACCACAAAAAATGTAAACCAATCTAAATTTATCCAATTAAAATATAATATTTTTTTTAGATTTATAGTATTATTCCCCTCTGTTCCTTCATACATATATAACAATTTGAACGGAATGGAAAAACTTTTTCGTAAGATTTCCCAAAAAAGTATAAAGTTTTCAACAACTTTTAATCAACTGTTTTATTGCGTTTTAGAAAACACTGTCGTATAATAGCAGATGTACTTTGAAAAAGTCGAATTGTACGTATTGTGTTTTAACGATAGAAAGGCATGGTTATTTTCATGAATAAAAATAAGGAATTCTATACACTTGGAATTGATATTGGTTCCACCACTGTAAAAGTCGCAATATTAGACGCAGAGCACAATCTGCTCTTCTCTGATTATCAACGGCATTACGCCAATATCCGTGAGACCCTTTCCTCGCTTTTGCAGGATGCATACACGAAGCTTGGCAATCTGACGCTGCATCCCATGATCACAGGTTCTGGCGGACTGACACTTGCAAACCATTTGGGTGTACCGTTTGTTCAGGAGGTAATCGCAGTATCCACCTCATTGCAGGAACTTGCGCCCAAGACAGATGTCGCTATCGAGCTTGGCGGTGAGGATGCGAAAATCATCTATTTTGAAGGCGGCAATGTAGAACAGCGCATGAATGGTATCTGTGCCGGCGGCACGGGCTCTTTTATTGACCAGATGGCCTCTCTGATTCAGACAGATGCCTCCGGTCTCAACGAGTATGCCAAAAATTATCATTCTTTATATACGATTGCGGCGCGCTGCGGCGTGTTTGCGAAGACAGACATTCAGCCACTGATCAATGAAGGCGCCACAAAGGAGGATTTGTCCGCCTCTATTTTTCAGGCTGTGGTCAACCAGACAATCAGTGGACTTGCCTGCGGAAAGCCAATCCGTGGCCATGTAGCCTTTTTGGGCGGTCCGCTTCATTTCCTGTCAGAGCTCAAGGCAGCGTTTATCCGCACTTTAAAGCTTGACGAGGAGCATATTATTGACACCGCAAATTCCCATCTTTTCGCAGCGATTGGCTCCGCTCTCAACGCAAAAGAAGACGTTCACTTCTCCATGTCGGAGATGGTTGATAAACTTTCATCCGATATTAAAATGGAATTCGAAGTTGCCCGAATGGAACCTCTGTTTTCTGACGAAAAAGAATACGAAAACTTCCAGGCAAGGCACGGATCGCATCACGTAAAAAATGCAAAGCTTGCAGATTATCACGGCAAATGCTTTCTTGGAATCGATGCTGGTTCCACCACCACCAAAATCGCAGTGGTTGCAGAGGATGGAACGCTGCTGTATTCTTTCTACAGCAGCAATAACGGCAGTCCGCTGAATACAGCCATTTCCTCGATTCAGGAAATCTATCGTCTGCTTCCTGCGGATGCAGCGATTGTGCATTCCTGCTCTACAGGCTACGGAGAAGCGCTTTTTAAAGCCGCTTTTATGCTCGATGAGGGAGAAGTCGAGACGGTGGCTCACTACTATGCTGCTGCTTTCTTCAACCCTGATGTAGACTGTATTATCGATATCGGCGGCCAGGATATGAAGTGCATCAAGATTAAGAACCAGACTGTCGATTCTGTACAGCTCAACGAGGCCTGCTCCTCCGGTTGTGGTTCTTTTATTGAAACGTTTGCGAAATCACTAAATTATCGTGTACAGGACTTCGCAGCGGCTGCGCTTTTCGCAAAGCATCCGATTGACCTTGGCACCCGCTGTACTGTATTTATGAACTCTAAGGTAAAACAGGCACAGAAGGAGGGCGCTGAAGTATCAGATATCTCCGCAGGTCTTGCCTATTCTGTTATCAAAAATGCCCTGTTTAAGGTCATCAAAGTGTCCGATGCAGGAGAGCTCGGCAAAAATATCGTCGTGCAGGGCGGTACTTTCTACAATGATGCTGTTCTTCGCAGTTTTGAGAAAATTGCCGGCTGCGAGGTTGTAAGACCTGATATCGCTGGCATTATGGGAGCTTTTGGCGCCGCTCTGATTGCAAGGGAGCGCTATCAGGCTGCACCAGAAAATACCACCACAATGCTCACTATAGACCAGATTAATGCGCTTGCATTCACCACCTCACTGGTAAAATGCAAGGGCTGCACAAACTCCTGCCGCCTGACGGTCAACAAGTTCTCTGACGGCAGAAGTTACATATCCGGCAATCGCTGTGAGCGTGGTCTTGGGAAAGCCAAAACAGACAACAGCATACCAAACCTCTTTGCGTACAAGCTGGAACGAATGTTTTCCTATGAGCCGCTTTCCGATGCAGAGGCTGTCCGCGGGCGTGTCGGCATTCCAAGAGTTCTGAATATGTATGAGAATTATCCATTCTGGTTCACTCTGTTTACAAAGCTGAAATACCAGGTTGTGCTTTCGCCATTGTCCAACAGAAAGATCTATGAAATGGGAATTGAGTCCATTCCGAGTGAGTCGGAATGTTATCCCGCCAAGCTCGCACATGGCCATGTAGAGTGGCTGATTAAGCAAAATGTTGACTTTATCTTCTATCCGGCTCTGTTTTATGAGCGAAATGAGTTTGACGAGGCAAACAACCACTACAACTGTCCTATTGTAACATCGTATTCAGAAAATATCAAAAACAATGTGGAGGCAATCGGACGCGGCGAGGTTGTATTTAAAAATCCATTTATGTCTTTCCGGGAGCCTTCCTTAATATTACAGTCCTTAGAAAAAGAGTTCCCTGACCTTCCTGTTGACGAGCTCAAAGAGGCTGTCGATGCGGCATGGAAGGAACTTGACAATGTGCGCCAGGATATGTGCAGAAAAGGCGAGGAAGTAATTGACTATCTCGAACAGAATCATGCACGCGGTATTGTGCTTGCAGGCCGTCCATACCATATTGATCCCGAGATTAACCATGGTATTCCTGAGTTAATCAACTCGTATGGTATTGCTGTCCTCACAGAGGACTCGGTATCGCATCTCGCAAAGCCGGAGCGCCCCCTGATTGTATCTGACCAGTGGATGTACCACTCAAGGCTTTACGCTGCCGCAAGCTATGTCAAGACACGCGACGACCTGGATTTGATCCAGCTCAACTCGTTTGGCTGCGGACTGGATGCCGTCACGACAGACCAGGTCAACGATATTCTGTCAGGTTCTGGCAAAATTTATACCTGTCTGAAGATTGACGAGGTGAACAATCTCGGTGCCGCGCGAATCCGTATCCGTTCGCTTTTGTCCGCGATCCGCGTGCGCGAACAGCGTCACCAGGAGCGCGAAATTCACTCCAGCCGTATGAACAGGGTGATCTTTACAAAAGAAATGCGCAAAAATTACACAATATTATGTCCTCAGATGTCACCGATTCACTTTGACCTCCTGGAACCGACATTCCGAAGATGCGGTTACAATCTGGTTGTGCTGAACAATGACAACAGGGGCAGTATCGATATGGGTCTCAAATATGTCAACAATGACGCCTGCTACCCGTCTTTGCTGGTAGTTGGACAGATTATGGAAGCTGTGTTGTCAGGTCAATATGATACCGACCATCTCGCAGTTGTGATGTCACAGACCGGCGGTGGCTGCCGTGCCACAAACTACATCGGATTTATCCGCCGCGCCCTGGAGAAGGCTGGTTACCAGCATATTCCGGTCATCTCAATCAATTTGTCGAAGCTGGAGAGCAACCCGGGCTTTAAGCTTACGCCAATGTTACTGCTGCGCGCCGTATACGCCGTAAACTTTGGGGATATTTTTATGCGTTGTGTATACAGAATGCGTCCTTATGAAGTTGTGCCCGGTTCTGTGGAAGCAGTCCATCAGAAATGGATTAAAAAGTGCTGTGATTTC
>CAMWXA010000044.1 GCA_947178035.1 uncultured Lachnospiraceae bacterium
GAAGTAGAGTATGAGGAACAGGCGGGGCATGTGTGGCACATCAAGTATCCCGTTTTGAAGGATGACGGGACAGAGTCTGGTGAGTATCTGACTTTTGCGACAACAAGACCAGAAACTATGCTCGGCGATACGGCAGTGGCGATTCATCCAGAGGATGAGCGGTATGCGCATTTGAGAGGAAAGAAGCTGATGCTTCCGCTGATAAACCGCGAGATTCCGGTAGTGGAGGACACATATGTCGACAGGGAGTTTGGTACGGGTGTCGTGAAGATTACGCCGGCGCATGACCCGAACGACTTTGAGGTTGGCAGGCGGCACAATCTGCCGGTTGTTAATATTATGAATGATGACGCGACCATCAATGAGAATGGTGGCAAATATGCGGGCATGGAGCGCTATGCGGCCAGAAAGGCTATTGTGGAGGCGCTTGACAGTATGGGGCTTCTCGTAAAGGTGGAGGATTACAGCCACAATGTAGGCACACATGACCGCTGCAAGACGACGATTGAGCCACTTGTTAAGCAGCAGTGGTTTGTGAAGATGGACGAACTGATCAAACCGGCAGTGGAGGCTGTGAAAAACGGTGAGATTAAGCTGATTCCAGAGCGAATGGACAAGACGTACTACAATTGGACGGACAATATCAAGGACTGGTGTATTTCGCGCCAGCTCTGGTGGGGGCACCGGATACCAGCATACTACTGTGATGACTGTGGTGAGATTGTAGTGGCGAAGCGTGTGCCGGAAAGTTGTCCTAAGTGCGGCTGTAAGCATCTTACACAGGATCCGGATACACTTGACACATGGTTTTCATCTGCGCTGTGGCCATTCTCGACGCTGGGGTGGCCTGACAAGACAGAGGATTTGGACTACTTTTACCCCACGGATGTGCTTGTGACAGGATATGATATAATCTTCTTCTGGGTAATTCGCATGATTTTCTCAGGATACGAACATATGAATGAAAAACCTTTTGGCACAGTGCTTTTCCATGGTCTGGTGCGTGATTCCCAAGGCAGAAAGATGTCGAAGTCGCTGGGAAATGGCATCGATCCGCTTGAGGTGATTGAGCAGTACGGCGCGGATGCCCTCAGAATGACTTTGATTACTGGAAATGCACCTGGAAATGACATGCGCTTCTACTATGAGAGAGTGGAGGCAAACCGGAATTTTGCAAATAAGATTTGGAATGCGTCGCGCTTTATCCTGATGAATATGGAGGGCAAGGAGGTCACAGATGCGACAGCTTCCCTGGAGCCGGTTGATCGCTGGATTATCTCGAAATTGAACAGCATGGTAAAAGAAGTCACAGACAATATGGAACATTTTGAACTTGGTATTGCAGTTCAGAAGATTTATGACTTTATCTGGGATGAATTCTGTGACTGGTATATTGAGATGGTAAAGCCACGGCTATACAATTCGGATAATGCGGTGTCACAGAATGCGGCACTGTGGACCTTAAAGAGTGTATTAATTGATGCACTTAAGCTTCTACACCCATATATGCCATTTATCACAGAGGAAATCTTCTGCACGCTCCAGGTGGAGGAGGAATCCATCATGATCTCGAAATGGCCGGAGTACACATCAGCGCGCAGTTTTGCAGAGGATGAGCGGTATATTGAGATTATCAAGGAAGCAGTGCGCGGCATCAGAAATGTGAGAACTGAGATGAATGTGGCTCCTTCCAAAAAAGCGCATGTATATGTTGTGTCCGACAACGCAGAGATTAGAAGAACTTTTGAGGAAGGCAGACTTTTCTTCGCGTCGCTTGCCTACGCATCTGATGTCACGATACAGGACAACAAAAATGGCATTGCCGAGGATGCAGTTTCTGTAGTGATTGCCAATGCAAACATTTACATTCCTTTTGCGGAGCTGGTCGATATTCGCCAGGAGATCGAGCGTCTGGAAAAAGAGGCAAAACGCCTGGATGGTGAGCTTGCGCGCGTGAATGGTATGCTGAATAACGAGAAGTTTATGTCAAAGGCGCCTGC
This sequence comes from uncultured Lachnospiraceae bacterium, assembly GCA_947178035.1. Lineage (GTDB taxonomy): Bacteria > Bacillota > Clostridia > Lachnospirales > Lachnospiraceae > COE1. Next base: position 2,001 of record CAMWXA010000044.1, read on the forward strand.
GGCAAAAATTGCCGAGGAGAGAGGAAAATTAGCAAAATATGTACAAATGAAGGAACAAGTTACAGAACGGCTTGCGCAATTAAGGTAAATAGTGGTACAATAAAGACATAAAGGGGCAGGGGTGCCTTCTCGGAGGTGAACAAATGGTTAATGTCAAGTCTTATGTCAGAATAGCAGACGATAAAAAAGAAGCGTGGCTTTACTTGTGCGCGCCGGAAGAAGGCACAAGGTATGAAAAGTCAGAAATCATGCGATACCTTCAGTTAAATGGAGTAGTGGCAGGTATCAATGAGTCACACATTGCGGCGATGTGTAAGAAGCAGATCTATGACCGTGAGGTAAAGATTGCATCTAGTGAAATAGGAGAACCAGGAAGCGCAGGACGGTTCGAGTTTTTCTTTAGCACAGAGAAGCCCAAACCTGAGATCCGAAGTGATGGTACAGTGGATTATAGAAGTATGTCTCTGGTACAGAATGTCGATGAGGGACAGCTGCTTGCAGTGTACCATCCGGCCATTCAGGGGAAGGCAGGAAGAGATGTCACAGGTGCAAGCGAAAAGACGACAACCTATAAGGAACTCAGACCGCTTACAGGCAAAGGAATCAGCAATGAGCAGGATCCCAATAAATACTATGCAACCAAGTCTGGCAAGATTGAATACGATGGTGCCAGCAAACTGTCAGTGGTAGAAGTTTACGAGATACAGGGTGGCTGTGATTATGCCAACAATGCGCTTGTGGATTTCAACGGAGATGTCATCATACATGGCAATGTGGAAGCAGGTGTCACTGTGCGGGCTGGAAAGAGTCTTACGGTTGAGGGCGTAGTGGAGTCGGCAAATATCTCGGCTGGCGGGACAGTATGTCTTAAGCGTGGCATGCAGGGAGCCGGCAAAGGTGAGATTGTTGCAGGCGGAGACATTTTTACGGAATTTATTGAATATGCAAATGTCAGTGCTGGTGGAAGTGTGCAGTCCAATGTCATACTGAATTCCAAAGTGACTGCTGGGGAACAGATTACACTTACTGGAAAGAAGGGGCTGATTGCCGGAGGATATGTGCACGCGATGATGGGAGTGAAGTGCCAGAACGCGGGTAATATGTCGGAAATCAAGACCGGAATTCATGTGGGGGTAATGCCGGAGATCATGGAGCAGCGCATTACGATGAATGAAGAATACAAGCAGCTGAATGAGGAGTTGGACGAGGTGGCAGCGGGCATGGCGAAAATACTGCGGGTAAGACAACAGACGGGTGAACTCAGCGACCAGCTTCAGGCACATCTCGATGATTTGAAGAAAAAGAAGAGTGATATCTATATTCGTTGTATCAGGACGAAGAAACAGGTCGATGACCTGGAAAAAATAATCATGAAGTCACGAGAAGCCAAGATTCGGATTAGTGGAAATGTCTACAAAGGTACCGTGATCAGCATTGATGACAATCGCATGGTGATTAACCGTGATACAAGTTTTATGGAGTATTCTGCACAGAACGGTGTGATTGTTGGAACAGTGGTGGTAATATAAATTTTGTATAAAAAAGGGTTCGCGCTCTGCAGCGAACTCTTTTTATGCACAGCTCCATGCAGAAGAAATATGCCGCCAAGGCGGCGCATGGCGCGCGCGGCGGGAGCATAGGGAGGAACATATGAGAGAGCGGGTCGTACAAAGCTATGCTGAGGCAGAACATTTTTTAGAGGATGTGCCCAGGTTTACGAAAAAAAATCCGATGGAGGATACGTTAGGATTTTACGAATATATTCAACAATGCGAGAATGGCAGATACCGTGAGAAAAATTTGGGAAGAGTGGTTCACGTAGCAGGGACGAACGGAAAGGGATCAGTGTGTGCTTATTTGCAGAGTATCTGCCTGGAGAGCGGATACAGAACAGGAATGTTTATTTCACCGCATCTTGTAACGACGAGGGAGCGCTTCTGCATCAACGGCAGAATGATATCCGAGAGGGAGTTTGTGGAGGCGTTTAACTGGCTTTCTGATGAGATTATGGCGTATCGCTGCACGGTTCCTGATTATTGCCCGACGTATTTTGAGCGGTTGTTTTTTATGGGAATCTATGTATTTGCACGGGCAGGGATCGATATTATGATATTGGAAACAGGACTTGGGGGGCGTCTTGACACGACCAACGTGATCAGAGAACCAGCAGTGACAGTGATTACAGAGATTGGCTTGGATCACATGGCGTATCTGGGGGATACCGTTGAAAAGATTGCCGCTGAGAAGGCAGGGATTATCAAAGCGGGTGTGCCTGTCGTATTTTCTGATAGAAAAAGGGCGACTTCTGAGGTTATCCGCAGAAAAGCGAAAGAACTTGGATGCAAAGATCATGCAGTGTCGGAAAATGACTACAAAATAAACGAAATTCAGAAAAAATTCATTGATTTTTCTGTTGTCAGTCGTTATTATGATTATGGTAGCCTGATAGCTGACACCACAGCGGTCTATCAGGCGGAGAATGCGGCGGTTGCTGTCCGTACCTGTGAAATATTAAAAAAGGATTGTGGTTTTCGTAAAATTGCTGTAAAATCCATACAGGAAGGAATTAGAAAGATGCGCTGGGCCTGCCGCATGGAAGAGATCCGGCCTGGAGTATTTATTGATGGAGCGCACAATGAGGATGGGATTGCGGCATTTGTACGGTCTCTGAAGATGTCACCAGATTTTTCCGATCAGGAGGATAGGAAAAGGTGTGTGCTTATTTTTTCTGCTGTCAGGGACAAGCAGTATGATAAAATGATAGAGATGCTCTGTGGACTTTCAATGGTTACGGCTTTTGTGATTACCCGTATTCCGGGGGATCGGGGAGCCAATCTGGCAGCGTTAAGAGAGATATTTGAGAAATATGCAAATAGAAATACACAAAGAATATACACCTATGATAAGATAGAGGATGCACTTGCTTTTGGTTTGTCAGTCAGGAAAGATACAGACAGCGTGTATATTGTCGGGTCACTGTATCTGGCAGGGATTGTGGAAGGCAGTATGGAGGATTGTGATGATAAATTTTGAGGAAGAATTGAAGAAGTTTCACCCCAGCCTTGAGGTTGAGGATGTGGAGGATGCAGTATATAATCAGGATTTGACAGATCTTGCAGATGTGTTGGTGAGTCTGGTAAAGGAATCAAAGGAAGAAGAATAGGGGAGCTTGATATGTATTGCTTTAATTGTGGATGTTTGTTGTCGGAGAAGGATTTCTGTACAGGCTGTGGAGCGGATGTAGTACTGTATAAGAAAATTATGCACGCAGCCAATCATCTTTATAATGATGCGTTGGAGAAGGCGAAAGTTCGGGATTTAACGGGCGCAATATCAAGTCTGCGGCGGTGTCTTAAGCTGGACAGATGCCATATTGATGCAAGGAATCTGTTGGGACTTGTATATTTCGAGAGGGGCGAGGTGGTATCGGCACTGAGTCAGTGGATTATCAGTAAGAATACCAGGAGTGAGAAAAATATTGCAAACGACTACATTAATATGATTCAAAACAATCCAGGGCGGCTCGAATCCTATAACCAGACAATCAGGAAATATAATATGGCACTTACATACTGTCAGCAGGACAGTCTTGACCTGGCAGTAATACAGCTTCGGAAGGTTATCTCACTAAATCCGAGATTTGTGCAGGCAAGGCAGCTTTTGGCGCTTTTGTATCTGAACAGTCAGGAGTGGGAGAAGGCGAAAAAGGAACTCAACCAGATTCTCAGCATCGATGTAAACAATACAACGACGCTCAAGTATCTCAAAGAGGTAGATGCGATGATGCCCGCCGAGGAGGAGAACGCGCGGAAAAAGAAAGATGCGATTGTATATAAGAGTGGTAATGACACTGTGATACAGCCAGTGGGAAAAAAGGACAGATCTGCGCTGCAGACTTTGGTGAATATGCTGGTCGGAGTGCTGATCGGCGCAGGAATTGCATGGTTTTTGGTATTGCCAGCGAGGATACAGCAGGCGCAGGAGGATGTCAACGAGCGATATAAGGCAGTCAGTGAACAGCTGGATGCAAAGACAGTGCAGGTCAATGAATTGACTATACAAGTCGACGAATTGACACAGGAGAAAGATTCCCTGTCAAGCAGTCTGAGTGCAGCGCAGGCAGATAAGATACAGATACAGGCAAATACGGAGCTGATCGAAGCGGTTTTGATGTATATGAACAAAACTGGTGATGAGATGGCAGTGGCGGATGCGTTGGAGAGAATTGATGGGGAATACATGGAGAACGAGGCTACGGAGAGCTTTAAGGCACTGTATGAGGCTTTAAAAGACAATGTGGGTAAAGTCGTGGCGAGAAAGTGTTATGATTTAGGTTATGCAGCATTCCGCGCAGAGGAGTATGACACAGCCATAGAGAATCTTGCGAGGGCATATTCGTATGACGCGACAAACGGAGAGGCTCTGTATAATCTTGGCAATTCTTATAACAAAAAAGGAGATCTCGACAAGGCCGTAGAGATTTATGAGCAGGTAATAGAGCTTTTCCCGAACACAGAGAAGGCGAGAAGATCGCAGAATTACATAAAAGAAATCAAGGGTGATTGACAAAGTACGTTGAGAGCACATCGAACATACAAAAGAGGACATGCCAGAAGGGCACGTCCTCTTTTGTTGTATCAAAAAGGAGGAGATTGAATGGAAAAGAAGATGGAGGAGTACGCGATCATTGACAATTATCTGTGTATCAGGATGCCTGGGGAGGTGGATCATCACGGTGCAGCCAATATCAGGGAGTGTGCGGACAGATTAATCCTTGACGATAAGGTGAAAAATATCGTGTTTGACTTTGAGGACACAACCTTTATGGACAGTTCCGGCCTCGGGATTATTATTGGCAGATACCGGAAGATTTCCTGCTTTGGCGGAAAGGTATATGCGATCAATACAAATGAACGCATAAGCAGGCTGCTAAAGGCATCAGGGATGTCAGCGATTATAGAAATTATCGCATAGTGTCAGAAAAAATATTAGAAAGGCAGTAACTATGAGGATTGAATAGTTATGGAAGGAATATGATTTTATATGGAAAATGAGTACACAAAGAGCCAAAATACACAAAGAGCAGCAAATGAGATATGCATGGAATTTGATGCGATATCGGAGAATGAAGGGCTTGCAAGAATTGTAATTGCCGCATTTCTTGCCAGGGTAGATCCGACAGTGGATGAGATTGAGGATGTGAAGACAGCAGTGTCGGAGGCGGTCACCAATGCGATCATTCACGGCTATGGTGAGAAGGGAGGACGTGTCTTCATGCGCGCAAGCCTTTCACCGGAGAATGAGTTGTCGGTAGAGGTGTCAGATAAAGGAGTGGGGATTGCTGATGTAGAGCAGGCAATGCAGCCTCTCTTTACCACTGGCGCAGCTAATGAGAGGTCTGGCATGGGATTTTCATTTATGGAGGCCTTTATGGACAGGCTGGAGGTGGAGAGCAGTGTCGGTGAGGGGACCTGTGTACATATGTGGAAAAGCTTTGGCTGTGAACCGGACGAAGCGATGCCAATCTTGCAGGCGGCAGTGTGGAACAGAAGCGGCAGGGTATGACGATGGAGGAGAGAGAACTTTTTATCAGGGCACAGCGCGGAGAAAAGGAGGCAAAGGAACAATTATTTGAGAAAAATACAGGGCTTGTATACCATGTAGTGAAGCGGTTTGCGGGCAGGGGAGGAACAAACGGAACAGAGACGGAGGATTTGTTCCAGATCGGTGCGTTGGGGCTTGTAAAGGCGATTGAGAAGTTTGATATAGATTACGGGGTATGCTTTTCAACATATGCAGTTCCAGTGATTATGGGAGAAATACGGAGATTTTTGCGAGATGACGGAATGATAAAGATCAGCAGGAGTGTCAAGGAAAATGCAAGGCAGCTGAACCGCCTGCGAGAGGAATTCTGGCAGAAGACAGGCAGGGAACCAATGCTGTCGGAGCTTGCCGCAGAGTCAGGGATTGCTTTGGAGGACATTGTGGCTGCACTTGGTGCAGGACGGGAGGTGGAGTCAATCTATAAAACTGTGTACGAGTCTGACGGCAGTGAGGTACTTTTGGTGGATATGCTGGGTGAGGAGGGAGAGAGTGATGAGATTGTCAACCGACTGCTTCTGGAAAAGCTTTTGAATGAGCTTGATGAGCGGGAAAGAAACCTGATTCAGCTCAGATATTTTGAGAATAAGACACAGATGCAGGTGGCAGGCGATCTTGGAATGAGTCAGGTACAAGTGAGCCGTCTGGAGAAAAAAGTATTGCTTCGGCTGAGGCAGGGGGCAATGGCGTAAGCAAAATAAAAAAAGCGCATTTGATGAAGCTGGAAGCTAAAGTTTGTAAAGAAGAATGCCGATATTAAAAATAACAGGTAATGTAGGGAAAGGGTTCCCTATGAGTTTTTAATATGGAGATAGAAAGGTTGGTATGAATATGAATGGAATCAATTACAGTTCAATCTTGAACAATACAGGACTTTTTTCAAATCAGACAAATAAGGATGAGGCAGCCTTTACAGGAATTGTTTCCGGCGCAAATAGAAGAGCGCAGAGCAGAAAAGCCGCAGCGGACAACAGACAGACAAATACGGACAAGGATACCTATGAGTATACCGGGGAGGCGCGCGAAGTTAAGGCGGGCTACAGCAAGCCAAAGCGCACAGAGTCGTCCGGGTATAAGCCGCTTGATGCAGATGGCATACAGGAAGGGATTCAGCTCAGTGATGCAGCAAAAGATCTGCTGGCAGAGCTCCGTGAGAAATACGGGAATATGGATTTTGCTGTAGCAGAGTGGTCTACAGATGAGGAGCAGGATTACTATGCAGGTTTGTCTGACAAATCGTACAGCGTGTTGATCAATCCAGAGCTTTTGGAGAAGATGGCGACAGATCCTTCTGCAAGAGAAGAGTATGAAGCGATTATCAGCGGTGCAGGCGATAAGTTCGACACACTGAAGGAAGAACTTGGCGAGGATGCGGATAAGGTACAGAGCTTTAGTATTACGATGGATAAGGACGGAAGTGTGTCTTATGCGGTGAAGCTCTTAAAAGATATGGCGGAAAGCAGCAAGGCAGACAAGGAGAACGCACAGGAGCGCATCGAGGAGAAGCGCGCTGAGAAGAAGAAAGCTGAGAAAGAGCGGCAGGAGAGAGTAGTACAGAAGAAGCAGGAGACAGAGAAGGTGGAGGCATCTTCAATCGAAGAGCTTATCAAGGCAATCAAGGCAAAGCTGCATCCGGAAGAGAAGGAAGAGACAGGCGATACTGTTGAAGCGTAGGGAATTACAGGGTGTGAATTTGAAACAGCGTGTGTTTGGGCATACGCTGTTTTTTTCGTTGATATTGCCTTTTTGCAGATAGGTGATATAATATACGTGAAAGCAATGAGCAGTGCTGGCACAATGTCATGCACTGCAGCTAAGAGGAGGACGAAATGACGTGAAGATAATAATTGCAGGAGACGGCAAGGTCGGTGCGATGCTGACAAAGCAGCTCTCAGTGGAAGGGTATGACCTGACTCTGATTGATGCCAATCAGAAAGTGCTGGGATCTACTGAAGAACGGTACGATATTATGGCAGTACAGGGAAACTGTGCATCTATGGAGACGTTGGAGCGGGCGGGAGTCAAGGAGGCCGATCTGATTATTGCAGTGACAAATGCAGACGAAATCAATCTGCTCTGCTGTATGACAGCACATGGGATGAATCCGGACATTCATACGATTGCCCGTATCAGAAATCCAGAATACACAGACCAGATCTTCAAGATGAGAGGACTTTTTGCACTTTCCATGATGATCAATCCAGAGCGTCAGGCGGCAGTGGAGATTGAGCGGCTGTTGAAATATCCAGGTTTTCTGAAGCGGGATACTTTTGCCAAGGGCAGAGTGGAGATTGTGGAGCTGCGCGTGGATGCGGGGCATAAGCTGTGCAATATTGCACTCAATGATCTGTACAGTATTGTCAAGTGTAAGATTCTGGTGTGTACAGTGATTCGGAATGGTAAGGCGATTATGCCTGGCGGTGACTTTGTGCTGATGGAGGGAGACCGGATTTTTGTGACGGCACCGACAAATGTACTCACAACACTGCTGAAAAATCTTGGGATTATCACGCACAAGGCGAAGCGTGTGATACTGTGTGGGGGAGGCCGTGTGAGCTATTATTTGGCACATATGCTTTTAAAGAACGGCGTCGGTGTACAGATTGTGGAGCAAAATTATGACAAATGCATTCAGCTTGCCAATATGATTCCGAAAGCCACAGTGATTCATGGAGACGCCTCGAAAGAATTTCTGCTCGACAACGAAGGGATTTCTGACTGTGATGCGCTGGTGACGCTCACAGGCGTGGATGAGATGAATATCATTATTTCTCTGTATGGAAGCAGTTGTAAGGTTCCTCAGATTATCACAAAACTCGGAAGGCTGGAAAACAATACAATACTGGATGCGCTTCCCTTGGGAAGCATCATCAGCCCGAAGGAACTGAGCTGTAATAATATTGTGCAGTATGTGCGTGCTATGCAGAATCAGACAGGAGCGGCGCTCACAGTGTATATGATTGCAGATGGTCAGGCTGAGGCGGTGGAATTTATCGTGGATCAGAACACGCTGCACTGCGGAGAACCGCTCAAAAAGCTCAAGATCAAGAGGAATGTGCTGGTGGTGTGTATTATGCATGGCGCGCAGTTAGAGATTCCAAACGGTGATTCCAGCTTTGTGTGCGGAGATACTGTGATTGTCGTGACGGGGGCTGACAGGGTGCTCTACAAGCTGAATGATATTTTTGAATAATGAAGGGGAAAAAGGATAAAAAACGGCTATGAATTATAAAATGATGGGCAGATTTATAGGGCATATTCTGCTGGTTGAGGCGGTGTTTATGATCCCGTCTCTGATCATAAGTCTGGTCAAACAGGAAACGATGGCATGCATGGGATTTGCGGCAAGTATTGGCATGATACTGGTCATATCGCTGCTGCTGCTTGTGCTGTGCAAGGGTAACAAGAGAGGTTTTAAGGCGAAGGAAGGACTTGTCTGTGTCGCCATCAGCTGGATTGTGATGAGTCTGTTAGGGGCGATGCCATTTTATCTGTCGAGGGAGATTCCATTCTATCTGGATGCATTGTTTGAGACGGTATCAGGCTTTACGACAACAGGGTCTTCGATTCTGTCAGAGATTGAGGGGCTTTCCATGAGTATTCTTTACTGGCGGAGCTTCACACACTGGCTGGGCGGTATGGGGGTATTGGTGTTTGTGTTGGCTGTGGGAGCTTCCGGTGAGAGCAACAAGGGCTTTACGATGCATCTTTTGCGTGCGGAGAGCCCGGGGCCGCAAGTGGGAAAGCTTGTGCCCAAGATGAAAAAAACGGCGGAGATTTTGTACCTGATCTATATTCTGCTCACCGTGATAAATATTGTATTTTTGCTGTTTGGCGGTATGTCGTTGTTTGAAGCAGTCTGCACGGCATATGGCACGGCAGGTACAGGAGGTTTTGGTATCAAAAATGACAGTATTGCGGGATACAGTCCATATATACAGAATGTCTGTACGGTATTTATGCTGTTGTTTGGTGTCAATTTCAGCTGTTACTATATGCTTTTGCTGCGCCAGTTCAAAAGTGTGTTCCGGGATGAGGAACTGCGGCTTTATCTGGGAGTGGTGGCTGGAAGTATCATTTTGATCACATTGAATCTCAAAGGATTTTACAGCACGTTTGAGGAGACGCTGCGCCACGCGGCATTTCAGGTGGCAAGTATTGTGACGACGACTGGATATGCCACGACAGACTTTGACTTGTGGCCCTCGTTTTCCAAATCGATCATTCTGGGACTGATGGTGATCGGTGCGAGTGCGGGAAGTACCGGAGGTGGGTTTAAATGTGCGAGAGTGCTGATTGTTGTCAAGGGGCTTCGCAGGAACCTGCGCCGCGCGATATCCCCCCAGAAGGTTCAGGTTGTCCGCATTAATGACCATATGGTTGACGAGAAGGTACTGGAAAATACCAATGCATATCTGGCAGCCTATGCTATAATACTATTTATCAGCTTTATTGCGGTATCGATGGATCGGTTTTCGGTCATGACTAGTTTTACAGCAGTGCTTTCCTGTTTCAACAATATAGGCCCAGGACTTGAAGCAGTAGGGCCTACCTGCAATTTTGGAGATTTAAGCTGGCTGTCAAAGGGTGTGCTGATTATGGACATGTTTGCGGGCAGGCTTGAGATTTTCCCGATACTGATCCTGTTCTCCAGAAGCACCTGGGGGCGGCTGAAAGGTTAAAAGGTCGAAAAAATATTATCAATGCTGTGCGTGGGAATGGGGGTATTGGATCTGTCAAAGATGAATACAGGCAGATGGTTTGTAGTACCTTCTTTCCACGCGAGGTGTTCTGATGGAACATGGAGCGAGAAGCCGCGCCCGCTCTTGATGCGTTTCACATAGTCATCAATGGAATTCAGCGGTTTGTCAAATTCCATGCCGTAGATACAGCCATTGTCAGTTCTGCCGACATGGTGGATGTCAGAGCCGGCGGTCATGATGATGTGGTGTTCTTTGGCATAGCGGTATGCCATGCGGTTCTGCTCATGTGGATTTCCGGAGTTTGCCACCTCGAAGGCATCACACTGATGTGGATGGACATAGACTTCGGACAGATAGCCTCTCTCCCGAAAAGGGTGTGCCTGCACGACGAGTCCGCCGTCTGCTTTGATTCTCTCATAGTGAGTGATATGATCCCACGCCATCATATCGGGGTGCTCTTTGAGCCATTTTTTGTCAAGTCCATAGACTAAATATTCATCGCCATTAAAACGGCATTCCCATGCAAAAAATACTTTGAGACCCTGGCGGACGCCCTCTGCCCTGGCATCTTCATAGCCACTGCAGAAGAGATCCACACGCTCTTCCCAGGGAAGGTTTCTGGGGACGCAGCAGTTGCCGTTGAAAAAATGGTCTGTGACAATAATGCCATCATAGCCAAGGTTTTTGTAGTAGGATATGTATTCGGAACCGGCACTTTTGGCGCAGGCGCTGGCACCGGTGGTGTGCAGATGCACTTCGTATAGATAAGACATCGTAGTTACCTCCTTTTATTCATTAATATAGCACAAACTGGATAAAATGTTAACAGTTCCTTAACAGGATTTTGGCTGACAGAAAGGAAAAGGAATGAATCAGAGTGAAACACCGCTTCTGCAGGCAGTGACAGAATTGATCGAGACAAATCCGGCGTATTTCAGGATACCAGGGCACAGGCTGGACAAGGGTGTCAGTCCTCGTTGGACAGACAAGGTTGGAACAGCGATTTTTGCTTACGATGTGACGGAGACACCGCTCACGGATGATCTGCACAGCCCGGAGGGTGCAATCGGTGAGGCACAGCGGCTGCTTGGTGAGCTCTACGGTGCGGATCAGAGCTTTTTTCTTGTCAATGGGAGCACTTGCGGGAACGAGGCGATGATAATCAGTGCGGCGCTGGAAGGCGAAAGAATTATGGTTGCCAGAAATGCGCATAAGTCGGCGATGATGGGACTGATTTTATCCGGTGCAGAGCCGGTGTATGTGATGCCGGAGGTAATCGATGACTGGGCGGTACAGGGGGAGATTACAGCGGAATCTGTCAGAAAAGGCTTTGAGGAGAATCCGGACTGCAAGGCGTTGTTTCTGGTGAGTCCGAGTTATTATGGGGTAAGCTCGGACTTGGAGAAAATTGCGGAGATCTGTCATGCGTATGGAGCGCTTTTGCTGGTAGATGAGGCTCATGGGGGACATGTGTACTTTCATGACAGACTTCCCGCTGGGGCACTTGAGGCGGGGGCGGATGTCTGCGTGCAGAGTATGCACAAGGTAACAGGTGCGCTGACACAGAGTTCGGTACTGCATATCAAGCATCATGGTGTCGGAGAAGCGGCATTGGATCGGATTGCGCAAAATCTGCATCTGGTACAAAGCACAAGCCCGAGTTATCTCTTGATGACATCGCTTGACTGCGCCAGGTATGAGCTTGCCGCGAACGGGATAAAAATGATGGAGAAAGCTCTGTATCTTGCGGAATATGCAAGAGAAAGGATTCACAAAATAGCGGGATTCCGCTGTATGGAGGGAGAGCGCTTAGACAGGACGAGGATTGTGATATCGGCGGGCAGTATTGGACTGACAGGCTATGCGCTGGAGAAAATACTTTTTGAGGAGTACGCTGTCAACATGGAGCTCTCAGACTATGAGAATGTGCTTGCCATCGTGACATATGCGAATGAAATAGAAGATATGGACAGACTTGCTGCGGCCTGTGCAGAGATTAGCAGGAGATATGTGGGGCAGGATACTTTGCAGAGGAAAAACAGCTGTTCATCGTTCCCAATGCTTCCACAGCAGGTAATGACGCCGCGCAAGGCGTACTTCTCAGATATTGAGACAGTATGCTGGCAGGACGCAGTGGGAAGGATAGCAGGGCAGATGATAGCGCCATATCCGCCCGGAATACCGGTAATTTATCCTGGGGAACAGATTAGCCAGGCGGTATGGGACTATATCGAATGCTTTCGGAGAGAGGGGAGGCATATTCATGGTGCAGGCTCAAATGGACAGCTGGACTGGGTGAAAGTGATTGCTTCGCGGAGAGTGGTGTAAGATAGAGGAAGAAAAAAAGATTGTAAAAGTGTAGTAGATGAAATATAATATCTCCTAAAGAGAAGTAATACTCTCCAGGAGATAATAGAGCGTGTTTGAAAGAGCGGGGTAAGGGTGCTCACAATATAGTTAAAATAAAGGAGGCAGATATGAAGTCAAAGAAGTTACTGATTCCGCTGAGCGAATTTGTGGATTATGTGAGAGAACATGCCAGGCTTGGTTTTGCGGTCGCAGCCACTGTTATGCTGGTATATGCAAAGCAGGCGTTCTCAACGGATTTCTATATTGATGCGGAGGTGATTTTGAATCATCCGCATACCATATATAACTGGAATCAGATTGGCCGCTTTGGACTGATTGCCCTGAAATATCTGGTTGGAAATAACTGGTACAATCCCTATTTTGAAGCGATTCTCTTTCTGGTCTCTCTGTGGGGATTGGGGATGGGACTGTCCTGTCTTTTTTATCGGTTTTATGCCAGGGGAGGGGAGTACGTTTCCTTTATTTTTGCTGCTTTGTTTTTGATATTTCCGACGTATGCAGATCAGTTTATGTTCCGCTTTCAGTCCTTTGAGACTGTGTTCGCCATGCTTTTGGTGGTGCTTGCAACACGCTATTTTTATCTGGGAATGACCGAAAAGAATTATTGGGCGTATGGATTAGCCCTTTTTCTGGATGTATTCTCCTTTGGAATTTACCAGTCCATGGTAAATTTACAGATCTGTTTCTATATCGCTGTCTATCTGTTTACGGTGGAACAATCTGAGAAGGCAGAGCGCCAAAAATTGATCGGCTGTGAACTGGCGCATTTTTTTGTCAGCTTTGTTGTCTATGGCATCATTGTAAAATTATTCTTTGACAGCGGAGATTATCTGAGCAGACAGGTGGGATGGTTTTCCGGAGACCTGATGTCAGCAGTTATGAACCTGCTGGCATACATCAAGCGGATTCTGCTGGCGATGGACAACTTTTATCCCATTACGTATCCGGCATGTGTCTGCGCCTGTATGGCATTGCTTCTATGGAAGGTACTGTGCCGCAGACAAAAGCTTTTGCCGTATATCATCGGTTTTGGCGGTATGCTGGCATCCCCCTTTTTCCTCGCGCTGGCTACGGGAACGCCATCCCCTTACAGGGCGCAGTGTATGCTTCCATTTACCTGTGCTGTGCTGTGGCTGTTCTTTGCGTCCTGGCTGCAGGAACGCGGGGGAGTCCGCTATGTAGTTTGTGTTATTTTGGGGTGCATTTTCCTGCTTTGCCAGACATCTGTCCTGATGAGAATGTTCTATACACAGGATGTCATTCGCGACGCGGATCAGATAATCGCGACACAAATAATAGAAAGAATACAGGCGGGCAGTACGCCAAATGCCAATAAGCCAGTGGTGTTCCTTGGGCATTTGGATGCGAAAAGCAATGCTTCCTGTTATACAAAGGCGGAGGCGCCATCCTACCTGAGCTACTCTGTATATGAATTTGCCTTTATAGAGGGGGTGCCTGTAGATACGCCGGATTATTTTAATACTGGCAGGATTTTAGGGTATTTTGAGACGCTCGGATTTCATTATGAGGTGCCGTCTGCCGCGGTGGTGGAGGAAGCAAAAGCGGCAGGTGTGACGATGGATAGCTGGCCTGCGATGTCTTCTGTGCTGGAAACACAGGAGTATATTGTAGTGAAGTTGAGCGATTAGAGGGAAGATGACACGGCAAAGCGCAGTTTGAGAGGGAGATTGGTGATGGAGGGGCGGCAAAGAGATATATTGCCAGATATTTTAAAGGGCTTTGGCATTATAATGGTAGTGCTGGGGCACTGTATTCAGTCAGGCAGCGGACTGGCATTTTTGGAAAACGCATGTTATTTTGAAGACAAATGGTACCAGTTTATCTATAGTTTTCATATGCCGCTGTTTATGATAATCAGCGGTTATTATGCATGGAACAGTGTCCAGAGGGCAGCGGATTCGGAGGCTAAAAAGACAATGATCAGGAAGAAGTGCATCTATCTGATCACGCCGAATGTCGGGTGGAAGCTGATTGAGTTTGTGTATATGTTTGCCACTGATAATTACATCTATTGGGGATTTGGTGTCTTTTTAAAGGATTTGATATTTGGAATACTGACGAATTTCTGGTTTCTATGGGCAATTTTGTATTCTTTTTTGCTGGTTTGCCTGATGCATTACCGATTGCGGGATTCCATATGGATTTATATTGTGATTTTTGTGGCGATGTTTTTTACGCCGGATGGAATGGCGCTGAATGCATATAAGTATATGATGCCATATTATCTGCTGGGATTTTATGCAAATAAAAATAAGACATGGCTGTAATTTCCAAAGCTTTATCATGAGATTTTTCAAAATGGG
>CAMWXA010000045.1 GCA_947178035.1 uncultured Lachnospiraceae bacterium
ACGTTTTTTCACGGAATGCGCAGTCCAGCGCATTCCTGACCTGTGAACAGTAACCACTGGCGGGCAAATCTATTTTCTACAGTTCCCTACTTGTTCCGGGGCATAAAGATTTCCCTTCCCAGCTCCACCAGAATCAGAAGTGTCACCGGGCCCAAAATGACACCGCTAATCCCGTAATAAATTACCCCTGCATACACAGAAATCAATATCGCCACAGGTGAGAACTTCAGCCCGTTTCCAAGCAGTCTCGGCTCCAGAAATTCGCGGATGAGCACACACAGAAAATAGGTGAGAATGACAATCACACCGCTGCCGATATTGCCCTTTAGAAACCCCATAACACCGATCGGGATAAGCACAATCCCCGTTCCGATAAAGGGGAGAAAATCCATAAAACCGGCAAGAATTCCATAAAACCACCCCTCCGACGTTCCCCCCAGATACAGACCAGCCGTCGCAGTGATACTGATACATATCAGTATGATTGTCTGTGTCTTTAGGTATGTCTTGATCATATTTCCAAGCTTTTTTCCGATGCGAAGAATGATGGAAAGAATATGGTCAATCGCTGGCTCTATCGCGGCAAGGTTCAAAAGCCCCTGCTGCCAGCCCTCGACTTCCCGCGCAAACAAAACGACACAGATAAAGCTTACTATGACAAAAGTGCCCGCCCGTCCCGCCACAGACAGATACCGCAGACTCCCGGTGAGCAGCCCGTCGCTGCTCCTTGTGAAGCACTCTCCAAGCTCTGCGATTCTCTCCGATATCCAGCGTTCCACCGTCCCCTGCTGCAGCTGGAAAAAATCCTCAATTTCCGTGCTGAGCCCCGCAATCAACTGTGCGATACTGTCCGTCCAGAAGTCAGCGTTTTGTACAAGTGTCCTGGCTTTGCTGATTAGAAATGTGCCAAGACCAACAATAATCAATGCCACAATCAACATAATGCCAAACAAAATCCCCCCGGCCATAAATCCCTTTTGCCCAGATCTGTTTCTGCCCCTGTCCGGCGTCCTTTCCCGCCGCTGGCAAAACCGCTGTAATGGCACCACGATCAACAAAGCCACCAGGAGCGGAAGAAAGTAGGGAAGGAAATACTTTAAGACGAACAAAACTGACACAGATATCATAATATACAACACAACACGCTGATAGTCACTTCTCTTAAAAAAATCCATCGTTTTCCCCGCCTTTTTTGATTGGGCACTCCAAAAGCTCAAAACCTCCAAAGTGCCCTACACAAGAGGGCACAGCCTGCGCCATACCCCCTGTCCTTTTTGTTCTATGCCATTCCGTTCACAGTCTTGTACTTATAGAGCATCTCCGCGTGATTCTGCTCCTCGATCTGAATGTCTGCAAGGAGTTTGCGCATATTGGTATCCTTGAAACAGAATACATTGGTATTGTACTCTGAGGATACCAGTTTTTCCGACGCGATACAGTCCGTTGCGAGGAAGTTGTCTGTCTTCTTGTCGGCAGAATCCGTCATCTTGTCATATGTCGCCTTAGGATTATAATTTCTGCCGTCCGCATCGTTACAGTTACATGTTGGAACTGTTCCGCCGAGCACCTGCTGCAGGGAGTTGTAATGCTCCTGCTCCTTGTTTTGCAGTGTCTTAAACAAATCCTTTAAGACAGTATCTTTCGCCTCGCCGGAATAGCGCTGATACTTCTCGATACAGGTCTGCTCCTGCGTCTGTAAATCCTTGACTGTTGCAATTTCTTTTTCTGTTAAAATCATATTGTCCTCCATTTCCAAATACACATTTTTTACTGCTCTAAACATTAGATAGTATCTGGAAAGTGGAATCATTTTATACATGATTATTTATCCCGATAAATTATTGCTGCCCGGCAGCCTGCATCAGTGCCGTCAGGATTTCCGGATACCTGCACTCATAAGAGTGTCTGTCAAAGAGGCCAAAGCGCTCACCCGATCCTTCAAAGAGGCCATTGTCCCACCAGACGCAGGGAACGCCAATCCCCTTGGCAGCATGCACATAATACGCCGCCCATTCTGCGCGCTCCGATTCATTCTCTCTGCCCACAGCTCCAAATTCTCCAATAATAACAGGTGTTCCCTTGTCGAGGAAAAGGATTTTGAGATTGTTCATCAGACTGTCAATGGATTCTGTATCATGGTTCCACTCACGCCTGCCATTTGGATTCAGTGCAAAGTCATACGGCTCATATGCATGCACCGAAATTATGATCCGATTGTCATTTTCAGGCAGCACAATATGCTGAATGCCGACGGTGCAGTTCGCAGCATATCCCGGAATCATCAGCATACGGTACGGATTGCATCCGCCTGATTGGCGCACAGTATCGATAAATACCTGATTCGTCTTGTTGACTACTTCCCATCCTTCCGCATCGCCACCGTTCCACTCAAGCGGCGTGCCGACTTTTCTGGGCTCATTCTGCCCCTCGAAGATCAGGTGTTCATCATAGTCCCTGAATACCTCTGCAATCTGCCCCCACACTGCCTCCATCTCGGCAGCTGCACGGTCAAGATTATCGTAATACGGATAGTTCCAATCCTCATGGTGTATATTTAAAATCACGTAAGCGCCTTTGTTGTACGCGTAATCGACAACCTCCTGAACGCGCTCCATCCAGCTTTCGGTAATCAAATACTCCGGCTCTGGACCGATATGGTTCGTCCAGGACACTGGAATACGAATCACATTAAACCCGGCATCAAGCACTGCATCGATCAGTTCCTGGGTCGCCTGGGGGTTCCCCCAGGCCGTCTCAAATTGATATGGCAGTTCATCCCCTGCAATATCTGTCCTGGTGGAATCCAGTGTATTTCCTATATTCCAGCCAATTCTCATATCGTTCACAATATCCATTGCACTCAGACTCTCCATGTCTTTATTGATGTTTTCCGACTCACTTTCTTCCTGACTGTTTTCCGCAATGGAACTTTCTATCACAGTTGTCTCCATATTCGCGCTTTCCATAACATTCTTTTCTACCTCCACACTTACCGCAGAAACGTTCGCCACGCTGCTGCCCGCTGCGCTGTTCTCTTTGGCGCATCCTGTCATAGCCATCATCAGGCACAGCACCAGAATATCACAAACTATTTTCCTCATTTCCTTTCTCTCCTCTGTTGTCCTGTCATATTGATATTTCAATCGGGCAGAGCCCCTAACCGCGCACCCGGCAGCTCCTGCTGGCATATTTCCTAAGAGTGCGTGTATGCATAAAAAAGGCAGCCTCCATAAGCTGTCTTTTTTACACATTCTTTACAATATGGAAACTTCTTCCTTGTCAAACAACGCCTCAAACTCTTCCCGTCCAATCTTCTCCTTCTCCAGCAGAAGATCCGCACAGGCATGAAGCACTTTTTCGTTTTCAAGGATGATCTCCTTTGCCTTCTTGTAGCATTCGTCCACAATCGCTTTTACCTCGACATCAATCTCGCCTGCAACCGCTTCGGAATGGCTTCTCGTGTGGGCTAAATCGCGGCCGATAAAGACTTCGTTGTCATCCTCGTCATAGTTGATGACACCGATATTTTCCGAAAAACCATACTTTGTCACCATGGCTCTCGCCACCTTGGTCGCCTTCTTAATATCACTTGAAGCACCTGTCGTCACATCGTCAAATATAATTTCTTCCGCGATACGTCCGCCCAGTGATACCATGATATCCTGCATCATCCGCCCCTTGGTGTTGAACATCTCGTCCCGCTCAGGAAGCGGCATCGTATAGCCTGCTGCCCCTAGTCCTGTCGGTATGATTGACACTGTGTACACTGGTCCCACATCGGGAAGAACATGGAACAAAATCGCGTGTCCGGCCTCATGGTAGGCTGTAATTTTCTTTTCCTTTTCTGAAATAATACGGCTCTTCTTCTCCGCTCCGATTCCGACCTTGATAAATGCCTTCTTGATATCATCCTGTTTGATGAATGCACGATTTTCTTTCGCGGCACGTATCGCCGATTCATTCAATAGATTTTCCAGATCTGCCCCGGTAAAGCCCGCCGTCGTCTGCGCTACCTGCTTTAGATTTACATCCTCGGAAAGCGGCTTGTTCTTAGCATGTACATTGAGAATTTCCTCCCTGCCTCCCACATCTGGCGGCGCGACTGTAATCTTTCTGTCAAAACGCCCCGGACGCAGGATTGCCGGATCGAGAATATCGACACGGTTCGTCGCTGCCATCACAATAATGCCCTCATTCGTGCCAAATCCGTCCATCTCCACAAGCATCTGGTTCAACGTCTGCTCGCGCTCGTCATGGCCGCCGCCCATACCAGTACCGCGCCGCCTTGCCACCGCATCGATCTCATCGATAAACACGATACACGGCGCATTCTTCTTCGCCTCAGCAAACAGATCGCGCACTCTCGACGCGCCCACGCCGACGAACATTTCCACGAAGTCAGAGCCTGATATCGAGAAAAATGGCACATTCGCTTCACCGGCAATTGCCTTTGCAAGCAGTGTCTTACCTGTACCTGGTGCACCCTCCAGCAGCACGCCTTTGGGAATTCTTGCACCGACCTTTGTATACTTTGCAGGATCCTTTAGAAAATCAACGATTTCCTCCAGGTCCTCCTTCTCCTCCCGCAGGCCGGCCACATCCTTCAGCGTGACATCTCCGCCTGTCATGAGGCGTGCCCTGCTCTTTCCAAAGTTCATCATTTTACCGCCGCTGTTCCCGGAATTCTGGGCATTCATCATGCTGAACATAAAAACCACAACTACCAACAGCATCAGAAGCGGAAGCAGTTCTGTGATAAACCAGTTCTCCTGCGGCACATCCCGCACAATCGGTTCTATGTTATAGCTCTTTACAATCTCCTGCGCATCAATGACGTCAGATACATAAAGTGTCCTCTGCTGATTGTCCTTCAATGTAATACGCAGCATACCTGTCGGCACCTGTGCATTGGGATGAATCTCCACGTCCACGACAAGCCCTTCCTCCATCTCGGCCACAAACTGCGCCATTGTATAGGAGCCGCTGCCTCCGCTGTTCGTACTCGCCCATATCAGCACCAATACCAGTATTAATATGAAAATAAATGTTAAATTAATTCCTTTTGCACCTTTTCCCAATTTCAGTCTCCTTCTAGTCCTATCACAATTAAGAATCAGTCAAGCTCAACCACTCCGATGTACGGAAGGTTTCTGTAGCGCTGGTCATAGTCAAGACCATACCCCACCACAAACTCATCCGGTATCTCAAAGCCTGTGTAATCCACTTTCACATCAACGACACGCCGTTCCGGCTTATCCAGCAGTGTACAAAGCTTCATGCTGCCCGGACCGCGCTGTCCTAACAGCTCCAGCAGATAGCTCAGTGTCCTTCCAGAATCCACGATGTCCTCCACCACGATGACATCCTTATCCTTCAGCGGCTCGTCAAGATCCTTCACAATCTTGACCACCCCGCTTGACTTTGTGTTGCTGCCATAACTTGACACAGACATAAAGTCAAGCGACACTGGCACTGTGATCCGTTTTGCAAGCTCGCACATAAAAAAACTGCCGCCTTTGAGCACACATACTAAGTGAACCTGCCTGCCTGCATAATCGCGGCTGATCTGCTCACCGATCTCCTTTATCCTTGTGTCCACTTCTTCCTCTGTCAACATGACTCTGATTCTCTCAGCCATATTTGAGTCCTCCTTTGTTTTTCCATGCAGGCATACGCTCCTGAAAACCTCCCCCACAATCAAACAGAAAGTTTTGACACCCGCATTTACATTTTTAAGTTTTCATTATGGTATGTCCTCCTCGAAGGCAAGCGATAAAATTGTCCTCGTGCTCTCACTGACCTTGTAGTAATTGCTAATGCGCTCACCCACAATCCAGATCACATGACTTCCATCTGCAACAAGGCTAATCTGATCCCGTTCCTCCTGCGGTATCTTGTGGTCAATAAAATACGCTTTCAAAGTTTTGCGCTGATTCAAGGTATTCACCGTCAGATAATCGCCCGGCCTGCGGGTTCTTATGACAATATTCCCACTTATTTTATCATAATCAAACCATTTCGTATACTTTTTTTGAGGAATATTTTTGAAATCAATGTCATTCTTTCCCCGAAAGTGCAGTTTCGCCTTCATTTTCTTTGTCTCTCCAACCAAAATCACAAGCTCTCTTCCTGTCATCAGTGTATCTTTTTCTTCGTCCGACAGAACAACTTCCGACAAGACGATCTCCTGTGTCATCCTGTCCGTCTCGCTGTAGATACAGATGCCTGTATAATCACGCTTTGCCCGCAGCTGATATGGAAGCTGGATCACTCTTCCACACTGGCTGTCCATAAGCCCCTGAATCTGTCTGATATGAACAGCCTCCAGATCCTTTCTGCTCCTGGCAGCCTGCGCAAGCACCTCCATCACCACATAGCTCTGTATCGTCTTGTGCAGCTCCAGAAATTTTTCCCGGTCAATATGATAAAAATGCGTTCTCACCTTTACGCAGGATTCAATCCCCTGTTTTGTGATATCTGCGATCAACGCATAGGCCTCGTTCACCCTGTCGCAGGCATCACTGATATGACTCACCGCAGCCGGACTGATCTCACGCACAGCTGTGTCCAATATATGATGGCGTATCACGTTCCTTGAATAATTATCCTCCAAATTTGTGCTGTCTATACAATATGGCTGCTTTCTTTCCAGCAAATAGGCCTCGATCTCACTCCTTGAAAGGCACAAAAGCGGCCGGATAATCCTGTCGCGCACCGGTTGAATTCCCGCCAGCCCCTTCAGCGAAGTTCCCCGGAACAAATGAAACAAAAAGGTCTCACAACTGTCATTTTTGTTGTGAGCAACAGCAATCCTGCCTTTACGAACACCTAATTCTCTCTCGAATGCGTCATAGCGTACGACGCGGCCGGCCTCCTCTGTTGAAATGTGAAGCCTGCGTGCCACTGCCTCCACATCCTCCTCCACAAGTGTAAAGGAAAGCCCATATTCCTGGCATAGCTTACGCACATAGTCCGCATCCGCTGCTGCGTCCGCCCGAATCATATGGTTGACATGAACCACACGGATCTCGATCGGAAGCACCCTGCTAATCTCAAGAAGCATCAGCAGCAGGCAGACAGAATCCGCCCCCCCGGACACACCTGCCACAATGCAGTCTCCCTCCTCGATCATATGATGCTCTCTGATGTATTGCAATACTTTGCCAACCATTTGTACGATATCTCCTTCATACTCCTATGCGTCTCTTGATACAGCAGGTGAGAACCGTCATGTCATCCCGGATATGTCCACCCTGGCTGCTGATTGCATAGCGCAGCAGATAGTCTGCCATCTCTTTCGGATTCTCTATGCGGCTCCTCGATATAATTTCCCGCAGCCTGCCCACTGCTTCATTCTCAATCGCATCGGAGATCCCGTCGGAAAGCATGATCAGCATATCTGTATCTTCCAGTTTCACATTTTGTATTATCGGGCACAGCTGATCTAGACTTCCGAGCGGCAGTGTGTCCGCGGCAACCTCGTCCACCCAGTTGCCGCGCTTGATATAGCTTGCCGCAGCGCCTGCCTTGACAAACTCGGCCTCTCCTGTCAGCAGATCCATTGCGCAGATATCCAGCGTCGTGAGATTGCAGCATCCGTTCTGTGACGCGATTGCCCCATTGACCATCGAAAAAGCTCTCTCCTTCTGAAATCCCGCCTCGAGAAACCGCTCCATAAATTCAATGACTGCCTGACTGTCCTTACAGGCCTGCGCTCCGCTGCCCATACCGTCTGCAAGCATCACAATCATCTGACTTTGATTATATTCCTCCATTGAAAAATTGTCACCCGAAATTTTCTCATCCTCTCTGACTGCTCTTGATACGGCACTCAAAACAGTATATCTGGGTTCATCTTCATAGATAAAAATCTTATATCCTCTATCGATTACCAGCGCACTTTCGCCGGACGGCACCAGCTTCCGGTCAAAAAAAGCAGACAAAAACGCTCCCAGCACACTCGCTGACACAGTATGTTTACCGGCAATGCGGGCTTCGATGCTAATTCTGCTTCCTCGCTGAATGCTTTGCCCATACTCACAGCTTCCCGCCGCATCACCCTCAATAAATACAAGCCCGCGGACGATGATCCCCTGTCTTTTCAGATGCTGTATCAGCGCCTTTCTCTTGTGCTCCACAGGTATGCTTACGTGGACAACCGTATCCGCCACATCTGCAAAAGCATCTGCTATCTCGTCGAGATGATTTGCAAAAACTTCTTTTGCCTCCTGAAGCTGTTTTCTATAAAGCATATCCTTCCTGTCATCACACAACCGGTCCGCCTGCGGTATCCCGCGGTAGAGTCTGGCAAGCTCCTCATAAGTCTCTGACAGACAGTATAACTTCCTTTTGCTATAGCCGCTAAACAAATTCCCCTCTATGACACCTGATTTATTTCCTGCTTCCCTGGAAGCCTTCGACATTCTAACATTCAGCATAATACATGTCCCCCTCTATCTTTCAAATTCATTACTCATTATAGAATGAGGGGGTCTCATTTTTTGTCAAACCTATGCACCGTTTCGCTATTTTTTATTGACAATAATCGCAAAGCACCGCTATAAGGCTCTGCCAAATAACGGTGCACCGTTTCCTCAGTCTGTCTCCTGAAATATAATTTCATTCTCATACACAAGCCCCAGCTTATCCTTTGCCACTTCCTCTGCATACTTCTTCGTCTTGGTATATGTAGCAAACTCTTCGAGCTCCTTCGCGCGCGCCTCCTCCACGGAAATCAGCTGCAGAAGCTCCTGCTCCCTGGCTGCATATGCCCTTTCCTTCTGCTTCAATGAGATGGAGTTTATCCCGACGACGCCAGTCATAATTGAAATGGCAAGAAAGGCAATCATCATTCCCAAACGGTTCTCATTTTTCGTCCTGAGAAACTCTGGTGTCTTTCTTCTTGATCTTTTTGCGTTTCTTTTTCCTCTTGCTGATTTTCCTGCCATCCGCCGCTTCCTCCTTCCCGTCCTTTGTATCTTTCTGATAATTCTCTTTCATTTTATGACGATTTGCTGTATGCGTCAACTGAATTCTTTGAAATATACGAATAGATTGGTGCTTTACTTTACCGGAACTTTTTGTGGCAAAGCACTTCACGGGTCTCAACAGTTTCCGCATCCTTCTGATGCCTTTCCCAATTACACGAAACAGGCTCCCAACGGTCTTATCGATAATCCAAAAGCTCATTTTCACAAAAAAGCGTCCCACCGTACCCACATAAATGGCCATTCCAACAGCCGCTCCGAGCACTGCTGCAAAACGAATCACACCATTGTTTCCATAGTATAGCAGTGTAAAACTAAGTCCAAAGCAGGCTGTCCAGTACAGAATATCTTCAAGATCAACTGCAAATCTCCCATGTCTTACCAGCCTCCGAAACAGCCGGAGCACATCATACGCGAACGCCATGCATGCGCCGGTGGCAATCGATACCAGCCAAAAGTTCCACTCCCTAACAATCTCTCCACTCATCAACCAAACAGGCGTGTAAGCAGCCCTTCTCCTTTTTTCGCCAATGTGTTCTTGTCAAAGTAGGACAGGGAATCCACCTTGCCGTCTACGTCCGCCTCGCCCTTTTCCAGATTGAGCCGCCCCACATGGAGATTTGTCCCCTTGATAGCAAGCATCCCGTCAACCGTCTCCATCAGGATATTGTTCTCATCAAAGGATTGAACATCGACTACACCGGTAATCCTGCACTCCCGGCGCTGCTCCATGCTGAATCTGTGCTTTCCTATCCCTGCAATGTTCCCGTTATTTCCAATGCCTCCGTTCCTGCTTTCCATAGACAATACGCTCTTCTCCTCATACAGTGCTCCTTATATTATATGGGGAAAGCTGCAGCTATATGTATCGAAAAAGCTCTTTTGCCTCATCCTTTTTGACAGTTTCCTGCACATCGAGAATTTCCACCCGTGTCTCCTTGTTTCCAAACTGAATTGTCAGGATGTCTCCTACCTTGACATTCGCGGAGGCCTTGGCCGGCTTGTCATTGATTAACACGCGCCCCGCATCACAGGCCTCATTTGCCACAGTGCGCCGCTTAATGATGCGCGATACCTTTAAAAATTTGTCCAGTCTCATGATTTAACCCTCCAAAATGATAACAACCGATGAAGTAAGCCTCATCGGTTGTCTGAAAGAATTCGTTTTAAAAACAATTATCTGTTTACCTCGTCCTTTAATGCCTTGCCTGGCTTAAACTTTGGTGCCTTGGAAGCTTCGATCTTCATGGTCTCGCCTGTCTGAGGATTTCTGCCTTCTCTTGCTGCTCTCTCAGCTACCTCAAATGTACCAAAGCCTACTAACTGAATCTTCTCACCCTTCTTTAATTCCTTAGCAACAACTTCTGTGAAAGCTGTAAGCGCCTTCTCTGCATCCTTCTTGGTCATGTCTGCCTGTTCAGCCATAGCGGCAACTAATTCTGTTTTGTTCATTGTGAACTCCTCCTATAAATTCTGTAAATAAAATAACACAATAGCATCATATTGCCTTTGCTCTGCGCCGTCTTGACGCCTATATCTATTTATAGGCGAAAAGCTTTGGTTTGTCAAGAAAAAATGCCTAAAATTTGCTTATTTTTAAAGGTTTTGGTAAATTTACCATATATTTACGAGTCCTCTAGTTTTATAAGGTTCGTAAACGAATAATTCACGTCTTTTTCCTCCTCATCGATCTGCAGTGTATAGCTTCTTGGCTGATATCCTGTCTTTCTGAGTGTCACCACATAGCTGCCAGGTGTTTTCTTAAAACTAACAGGTGTTATCCCTATATAATTGCCATCCAGATATGCCTCAACGCCGTCTGGTGCATCGATATACACCTTATAGTTACTGGTAGAGGACACCACTTCACTCTTTTGATCTGACGTCTCATCGTCCCCTTCATCGTTGGTATCCAGTGCATTTGACTGGTACTTTTTGCTGGTCGCTTCCTCCTCTTCGTCCTCTTCATCGTCCTGTTGAGCTGATGCTTGATTCGACGTTGTTTCCGACGAAGCCTCACTCTTTTCTTCCTCTGCCGCCTCCTCGCTCTTCTCGAGCTCCACCGCAATGTTTGCAGATGGCTCCGCCACCTTGATATACTGTGCGACTGTATCATATCCATCTGCCATGATGCGCATTTGGTGAATTCCGTACTCAATTGTGACAGGTTTTGAAACATCGACCTCCCTGCCATCGATATACACCTTCGCCGTGGCTGGTGTCAACGTAAAAAGCACAGTTCCCTTCTGGACTACTGTAATCTCAACATTGCCCAAGTCCCACGCCATCTCTTCATTTCTGGCAAAAGTAATCTCCTGTGTAGCGCTGCTTCCCTTGTGGCTGACAGTGACAGTATGCGTCCCCTCTGGAACTACCAGCAGCATCTCCTGCTCTACTTTTCGGATCACACTGTCCCCGACATCGATCCATCCGTCCACAAAGTAGTCCTCATTCTGGAGCCGCAGATATCCATGCCCTTTCTCGACATTGATACCGTAAATCATGTTTTTATAGCCCCACACGCTGAGCACGTCCATCTGATTTACTTCCATCATGTCTGTCTCTCTGCCATCGGACACGACGACAACATGTCCACTAATATTGTAGCTCTCACTGCCGATCGCAAGCGTCCCTTTCCGCAAATCCATGCTATAGCTTCGGACATTACTGTAGCTGACGCAATCCGGATTTTCCTTCACATATGCGAGGGCCTTTCTCGGTTTGTAGAAACGCACTGTGACGACGCTGCCCTCCTTTAACTGCTCCATAGAAAGCGCCTGGTCATTTTTGTCATATATCATCGTCGTACCATCATAATTCAGTGTGTACCGGCGTGAGGATGAAATATTCTGAAACTGCACGGTCTTTGCCTCCAAATCTTTCCTGACTACAACAGCTGCATCCTCAGAATCATATATTCCGCTGCGGTTCAGCTCATTCACAGCCGTCTCCATCTCCGTGCTCACTGTTGATTCATCCCCTGACTGGCTCGTGTTTGTCAAGCGAAGTGAACTGATATTCTCTGCACAGCCCGTAAGCGTAACAGCTGCCGCCAAAAATACCGCTGTTATATATTTTACTTTTCCTCTTATCATCCTGTACTTCCCCTTTTCCTCACTCTCGCCCGCCCCTTTGAAGCAATCCGGCGTAAAGTGTCTCTCTCCTGTCCTGTTTTACCGGAAATGACGCGCGAAAATCTTCCACATCATCTTCCAGTTTGAAGTGAATTATCCCTTCGGCATCCGATCGCATGGCCCTTACATCCCCGTCAGGACCGATGACGCAGCTGTCACCCGTATATCGGACACCGCCAGTCTCCCCGACACAGTTGACAGCCAGGATATAGACCTGATTTTCAATGGCGCGCGCCTGCAAAAGTGCCTTCCAGTGCGCACTGCGCTTTGCTGGCCAGTTTGCCGGCACAATCATCATATGTGCTTTCTTAGAGGCCGCCTGAAAAATCTCAGGGAAGCGCAGGTCATAACAGATAAAACTGCTGCACGGAATGCCGTTCAGCGAAAAATCAGCTATCGCACTGCCGCCCTGAAATCTGGAATCTTCCCCTGAATATGAAAATGGATGCAGTTTCGCATAGTCAGACAACACATTTCCTGTGCTGTCCACAATCGTATAATGATTCTCACACTTTCCGCATGTTTCCATGCAGTCCTTCACCCACCCAAATCCGATGCTGACATGATACTGCTGTGCCAAAGTGCTCATGCACTGTATCGTCCGCTCATCCTTCTCCTTCGTGACATCTGTATTCATCGAAAAGCCTGTAAAGCTCATTTCTGGGAAAAATACTGCATCCGCCTCCTGCTTTACGGATTCCCGAATCCGCTCTTTTGCAATTTTGTAGTTGTACGCTTTATCTTCCCATGCAATCCATGTCTGTGCCAGGGAAATCTTTATCGTGTTTCTATAATTCATGATATTCTCCTCTTTACGTAAACCTATTATATATTTTTTTGCGCTCTGATACAACCCCCTCACGCAAAGAACTTGTTTAACAGCTTTTCCCTGTTTTTCTCCTGCCGAATCAGGCTCTCGAGCTTGTCGAAGTTGCGGTTGGGCATCCAGGACTTTCTGGAATTGTAGTAAAAATTAATGATTTTCCAGAATTTTTCAGGATAAGCGAGCCGCAGACACAGACTTCTCCACTCAATCGGCGGAAATACCCTGCGGTTCTGGTAAGCATCCAGCATACTCTGTGCGACGTCGGATGACCAGTCGCACTTTTCCGAAATTTTACGAAAAAGCAGATAGAAGTCACGCGCCCCTGCGTCATGCGCAAAATGCTCGAGGTTGATAATTCCGGTATATGCTCCGCTGCTGCTCTTTCCATACACTACATTGTGATACTGATAATCACCGTGACAGTAAAGTCCATTGCTGTTTACATACGCCTCGTACTCTGCCCGCGACTCCTCCTTTGCGCGCTTTGTCACATCCAGCGCCTTGTCGAGGAAATAGTCGTACTCCCGCAGCAGCGCACGCTCAAAGTCTGTCTTGTTGTGAAGCTTCCTGAGATAATTCTTCACACGCTTGCACTCCATTGTATGCTTTTCCATCTCGTCCGCATAGAAAAAGATGGGCATTGTATAAGTATTTTCCGATGCCGGTATCATAAATTTCAGATGAAGTTTTGCCATAGCGCCAAACGCCTTGACGATGTCTTCCTCATTCTTATAGCTGCACTCCTTCCCCTCGACCTGCTCCTCCAATATGTAGATGCTATTGTCGATGTCCTTCACAAACAGCGCACCCTCTTTGTTTCGAATCAGGGTGTCCGTCCTGAGATTGTCATTCAGTCTGCACTGCAGCTGATACAAAAGCTCGAGTTTCTCCGTCCTTCCCCGATATTCTTTGAGCACACGCATGCCCTGCTGCGTATCACAGATTATGGTTCCACGCCCCTTGAAGGTGCGGTTGATCGTCACATCATACTGTTCCAGCACATTCACTGCCTTGTCATTCACAAAAAATCCCCCTCCACAAAGATAATGATTTTTTCTATCCTATGTACAGGGGAAATCCCCCTCCACAAAGATAGTAATTTATTCTATCCTATGTATGGAGGGGAAATCCCCTCCTCAAAGATAGTAATTTATTCTATCTTATGTATGGAGGGGATTGTTTATTCCTCTTATTTCTACAACAATTCTTTCGCTTTTTCTATCAAATACTCCTGTGTATTGTGTTCAGGATTCTGCAGGACTTCATCGAGAAGCTGGTTCAGTACTGCGCCAATCTGCTTTCCCTTTGGCACACCGAGCGCAAGCAGGTCATTTCCTGTGATTTTAAGTGTCTTTAATGAGATACACTGGTTCTTCGCCATGATTTCTGCATAGAGACGCTCAACCGCATCAATCCGCGCCAGTTTTTCCTCCCGCTGATAGCTGCTCTGCGCCAATGTGTCCGCGCGTCTAAGTTCCATTACCTGTGGAAAATATGCCACTCCAATTTTGTTGACAGCACGCCGCACAGACCTCGCGTCCAGCTCCGGCTTATAGTCATGAAATCTGACATATTTTTGCACCTTATCGATCGTGTCATTGTCAAATTTTAAGCGCTTTAAAATATCTAGTGCCATCCGCTCACTCACTTCCACATGTCCATGAAAGTGGTCGATACCCTCCTCATCTGTCGTCTTGACCGATGGTTTTCCGATATCGTGCAAGAGTGCCGCAAGACGCAGGCTCTTGTCAGCTCTGGTGTGCAGTAGGCTCTGCATGAGATGTTCCCCCACAGTATATTGATGGTGCGGATTGTGCTGCGCGGCCGCAAATGCCGCATCCAGTTCAGGAAGCACCACACTTGTAATTCCCAGCTCATATGCATCGCGCATATAATCAGGATGGTCTGACAGCAGCAGTTTTACAAGCTCTGCCTGTATGCGCTCCGCACTGATAAATTGCAGATTGGGGACAAGTTTTCTGACTGCATCCCTCGTCTCCTGTGCGATGGCGAATCCAAGCTGTGCGGAAAAACGCACTGCGCGGAGCATCCTGAGCGCATCCTCGCCAAACCGCTCTGCCGCCTCCCCGACACAGCGAATCACACCGTTCTCCAAATCCTCCATCCCACGAAACGCATCGACAATGCCGCTGTGGTCATTGTAAGCAAAGGCATTGATCGTAAAATCTCTGCGTTTTAAATCTTCTATTAGATTTGCCGTAAAGACGACCTCTTTCGGGTGACGGCTGTCCTCGTACTCACCGTCAATCCGATAGGTCGTCACCTCAAACCCCTCGCGGTCGAGCATAACAGTCACCGTGCCATGCTGAATCCCGGTATCGATCGTGTGCCGGAATACCGCTTTGACCTGCTGCGGCTTCGCCGAGGTGGTCACATCCCAGTCGCTGGGCTTCCTCCCCAGCAGGGAATCCCTGACGCATCCGCCGACTGCATACGCCTCATAACCTGCCGCTTCCAGCTGCGATATGATATATTTCACTTTATCAGGTAATTGTATCTGTGTCATATGTTCATTCTCCCCCTCTTCCACTCCGCATAGGCCTCATCTGTCATCAGAACTCTGTTTTGAAACCTTTCATAGCATTTCACTCACATACATTCTCTTTGCGCTCCCTTTCCTTCCTATTATATGTGGACACGCCGATAAAATCAACTGTTGAAAAAATGCTGCAATACTCTAATTAAGAAAACGTTACTGTTCACAGGTCAGGAATGCGCTGAACTGCGCATTCCGTGAGAAAACGTACAGCTTGAAAAGCAAAAATCCATTTGCGTACGAACGAAGTTCGTATTGCAATTTTTGCCTGTTACTGGAACGGAGTGAACAGTAACAAGAAAACGGCGGCACAGCCCTCACCAGCTGTACCGCCTTATAACCCTGTTCCTAATTCTGCACAAATAAGTTCAGCTTCATTCGATTAGATCCTTTCCTATTATAATATGTTAGTATATGTCTTATCTCTGTTCTGTCTTGACTTATAATACCATAACAAAAAATACAGGTCACAAAAACCTGCAATTTTAACACAAAATAGTTGATTATCTCAAAAAAGCCTTGATTTACAGGCATACACGCAGGATTTCAAGCTGAATTTACTACCAACTTACTACTTTTAAGGGAATGAGCCTTGATATGCAGCCCAGAACCCTGCAAACCCACACATCAGCACACAGCATTGAAAAGCTAAATACAGAAACACTTCACAGGAGCGGCGTTTCTCTATCCCCAAACAGAGAGAACAGGAACACCGCTTTATATGCCCTCTTGTTACGCAATAAGAACGGACAGCGCCTTGCTGCAAGCGGTTCTAACGGCGCGTTTTTAGCGGGGACAAGGATTTATACCTAAACCTAACAAAATGGCGTTCTATTGCTCCATTTGTGAAAATGATATGAACTTTTCATCCGCACTTGACAACGGAAAAGCCAAGTAGTAATATAAACGTGTATAATTAGAATTCTAAATAGAAATGGGACGGTGCCATGATGGACGAAAAAAAGCTGATGGAAAAATATGACAAGTTAAAC
>CAMWXA010000046.1 GCA_947178035.1 uncultured Lachnospiraceae bacterium
GATTAATTCATGTATTCAATTGTGTTAGATTTCAGATTTCGCAAAAAGTTGCGATTTCTCAAATCTGTGTAATCGTGAAAATGACGTTTCCAGATTTGGAAACACTGATTTTTCCCCACTTGTGGGGGAAATATGATGTACCGTTCCGTCCAAATGGACAAAACGGACATTAAACTATCATGGACTAATTTATTATGATCTGCAGTTATCCCACCGTGAGGCAACCTTTTACACACTTCTGTGGAAAACTCGTCTCTTTACAGGTATTGAGTTTAAACCGATACTATCGGTTATGCCCATTTGGGCTTATCGTTGAAAACTCAAACGATACAAACCTTTCACTTCACAAAATATCTTTGCTCGCCAAAACGGGTAAGCAAACCTTTTAAAGCGTTCGCTTTGAAACGAATGGAAATCTTTTTAGATCACTTCTGTTTTATGAAGGGCTGTAACGAATCGTTACCCACCTGACAGAACGATTCATTCAATCAGCTTATATATTCAATTCTGCATAATGTCGGAATCAAACTTTCATGCTGCAAATCTACACTCACATCTTGTGAAATCAGAATTAGCCCACGGGAATTTTCCCTTGAGACTTTCGCCCACTTATGGACAAATCCGTCCAAAACGCCACCGTAGCTACAAGTATACACCAGTTTCCCACGGGAAACCACCGTCTCACGGAACTACGGTATACAGCATAATACCGCACACCTAAATATTCATACCGGTAGCAGAGGTGTACTGTAATAATTGTAAGTATGAGTTGCGAATAGATTTAATCATACTAGACCATTTTTATGATAAAAAATACTTAAAACCCCTGATTTATGAGGGATTAAACCAGACCACCAATTTTGTAATTAGTTGTCCACGGCGGACAACACTTTCCACTTTTACGGAATCTGTTTGAACCAAAATCGTGAGATATAACCACAATGACAAAATGGCAATCTGGTCACATTCCCATTTCAGGAAGACGGTTTAACTGACATCTAAATGATACTCGAATTCAAAAGGTCATTTTGTCCTTCTGATTCAAGTTAAAAACTTTTTCACTTGATTGTCTGAGGTTGCATTTACCAACTTTTAAATTTGTTTACTTTATATTCAAGGTAACAAATATTTACATTAACACTTCCAATCGGACTAATCGGCAAATAACCGTATATTTCAAAGGATACGCTTATAATGAGTATACTCTAAATGGTGGATACCGTTACTCTGAAACAAGGTACCCGAAAATTTTAGGGGATGTTGCAATACATTTTCCCTTCAAAGGGATATCGTGAAACGCGACATACCTAATGATTCAAGACATAACAATTTGAGAACTGCTGATTATTTAATGGTTGGGAAAATCCCATCTAAGAAGATAAGTGTACAATCGCACTTATTTTGAATATCCACTGCGCCACAACTGGCTCTGTCAATTCTGTCGAAGCACTATCAATATAAATCCTCTATATCAATATAATCTAAATCATTTTCAGTAACGCAAAATAACTCACGGTCACTTTTTCGACCATGAGACACCACTTTGTATAGGTCATTTTGTCCCACGCAATCAGTATTTACTAATGGTAGGTTCATTTGAACCTCGCCCTCTGTAGGCATATTCAATATTTCTTCTATGGTAAAATCATGCTCCATGGAAACAGGTTCTCCCCAATTATCCGAATTGTCAGTAAAATTATCTGACTCACCAAACAATTCTTCTATATCCGATATATCATCATTATCCGCCAATAATATAATATCCTCGTCAATCTTATCATAATACTGTTGAAACAATGCTTTTTCAATTGCCTGTAAATCAGCTCGTTTCATAGGTTTTCTATAGCTTTTCATCAATGACTTTCTTACTTTAGTCCTGATCCTGTTTGTTATATCCAATGCAAGACAATCTGGATCACTTTCTTCAAACTCCATTTCAGTAATAGCTATCCCACGATAATATGAAATCAGAGGACGCTCTTTACATATAGAACAATAATCAGGATGGAATGTCGGATGCTGATATGATAATTCACAATTCAAGACATTAATAGCATTATCATCATCTTGCAGCATTCCCAAACTCAGTTCTTTATACTCCTTAGTAAGCTTCTCCTTGGAATATATTATTTTCAACAGTTGTCTACCCTTCATCATTTTACTCAGTTTATAATCTTCGTTCATGTCATTACAAACAGTCGTTTCATTCTCCTCAATTTGTTCATTTAATAAATCAGTTATGATACTCCCTCTTGTACGCTTTCCCAACTGATATGTAAATTTATACTGATCATGATAAGTTATCTTTTTCTTTTTGTCCAAATATGCCAGTGCTTTCAGAAACATATTTTTCAGTTCTGATTTTGCCGCCGAAACATATTCACATAGTAATCTACCATCAGAAATATTATATTCTTCACATACAGCATCTATCTCGTCAGGATGATAAACCGCATTACAGATTCCTTTATGCATCAGCTCCAATTTCTCACAATACCAGTCTGTGAATGAATACCAGTTATCATCAAGATCAAACTTTGCCTGTAGATAGTCTATCATTGATTGGATATTCTTTGTATTATGTGCGCCTCCGCAATTACTTTTTGACGGTTCCACTACATCACGGATTTTTCTTGTAAATATGTATGTCTTTTTAGGTTTATTTGTTTTCTTATTTATCGGATGGTAAAACTCATAAGCAGATTCAATCTCTTTCAACTGCGCTTTCTTTGAATTACCAGCTTTCTGTTCCCATCCAAGAATCTTACAAATTTGAGCATAAGTGTATTCCTTGTTTAGTTCTATCATTTTTATCCTCTTTTTATTTTACTTTTTTGAACATGATATTTACATATAGAGTTGTCGTGCTACTCACTCCAATAATCTGATTTTTGATTTTCCATTTTTGAACATTTGAGAAATACATATAAATTATTTACTTATATGTGTATCTCGTATGTTCAAATTTGGAATCACAATACAAACCCAACAAAATTTCACCGCTTGCGGGGAAATCTCTATATGTAATCTTCAATGTTCATTTTTTAATCTTTCCAATAATCCTTCTTCATTTTTAAAAATAAAAATACTCCGTTTATGGTCATCATCTGTTTTGTCTGCTTTAATATCAGTAATGGTAAATCCTTCTTTGAGTAACTGCCTTGCTTTCTGAGCTGTAAAAACTGTAACATATTCTTTCATTTCCAACATTCTCCTTTTAATTTAATCTTTTTCTCATGCCGTGAGCGCACTTGTATACTTTCATTTAACATCTATCTCATTATTTGAGAGTCCTATTCAGCCATTTGGTATATAGTGGATTACTCTTCTCTTTATCAAATTCCATAACCAGTTTATTGTCATAATAAATTTTTACTGGCTGTAATCCATTCTTGATATAAAGTCCTGCCTGTTTCATATCAATGATTTTTACTGTTTGTCTTTCCATTTTTTAATCTCCTTCTTGTCACTTTGTTTACATATAAAGTTTTTCGCTATGCTCAAAAATCTGATTTTCAAAAGTTGTCACTTTTTTAGAAAGCACATATTAGAAGAATATTTATATGTATCTTCTAAATTGGTGACAACTTTTTATATGTGATTTCCAAATTTGACTGTTTGAGATGCACATATAAGAAAATAGTTTATATGTCATTCTCGTATAGTCAAAAATGGAACCCGGCAATACAAAATCGACGATTTGGAGTGCGACAGCACGACAACTTTATATGTATTTTCAATGTTCATTTTTCAACTAAATCACCTTTACAATAAATATTTCTATTTTTAATTTTCTTTTTTCTATTGGCATGTGATTTTTCATTAGCCACTACATGAATAATTTCTTCATCTGATAAATTGGTTGTGACTGATTCATCACAAGTGATTTCATATAAATATTCATTCATTTTCTGTACCTTTTTTATTGTAGTTACTATATCATCAAATACAGTAACTACATTTTCACTCATCACCAAATGGTTGTCTCCTATATTTTCAACCAACACCATATCTCGACACTCAAATATTTCATTCAGCAGCAGAGCTGTCATCAATCTTACATCTCAATGGACACCATTCAGGACATATCTCTGGTACATCACCTATACCCAATTTCCCCATTTCATCTATCCTATCTTTATGATCACAATAATAAATCCTGCTCCCATAATCATACATCTTCATAAATTCACATTCTCTACAACTAATTATCTTTTCCATATGTAACTTGCTCCTATCCTCATTAATCTCTACAACTGCATTATTAATCATGTTATTTACAATCCGTTCTAATTCGTCTGTAGTACATTTACCATACAAAGCATTAATGTTATCCATATTTTTTTCACTGATTATTACAATCCTGTCTTTTAACTGCATATAACTATTGATTCCTTCTTTCCTTGATTCTGTCTGCAAGTCCCTCACTTGCAACAAATTTAATCTTCTCATGTTCTGGTATAATGCATTGCTTCCTGGTCTGTGGATTCCTGCCTGTTCTCTCTTTTACCATTTTCATCTGAAAGCTACCAAATTTTAAAAGTTTTACCTTTTCGCCTTCACTCATATAGTCCATGAGCGTTTCAATGAATAAATTTAATCCCTTCATAGCATCTTTTTTCTTTATGCCGCCTTTTTCAGCCATTCTATCTGCGAATTCTTTTTTATTTACTGACATATACGTTCTCCTTTTCTTCCATAAAATTTTTCACAAACTTCTTAAATTGTTTGTCTAGTCTGATTATCCTGTCTGCGTTACATGATTTGTGCTTAGATGAAATATGATTCTTGGTCTTTTTCTTTTTGGCTGTACTATTTAATTGTTTGTCTGGTGTTTCAATTACAGATATATTACCTGCATTGTAATCACTCCTGTCACTTTTGTATGGCTTAAAGAATACATAGTATCCTCTCTCAATGTGCTCATTGTTTAGCTGTGAATGATGCACAAAGTATGAATTGTTATCCTCGCCACGTATAAAGCCATATCCTCTGTCTGTGAAATATTTTGTCACTTTACCGTACATGTATTTGTCCTCCTTGGATTATGTTGTGTGAATTGATGTTTACTGGAGCATTAGATTATTGAATTAGGTTGCTGAATTTTGTTGATTGATAAATTTGAGTCAGATTGAGTTATCTGACTGATGGAATTTGATTTGTGTGTCAATTGTCAATGAAATGCGGTTTTTATGTTGCGTGTGATTGGGTGTTGATTTGATAGTTGGTGATTGATGATTGATGGTTAATTTTTGATAGTGATAATCTGAATGGTATAGTGATTCTGGAATACCTCTGTGACTCGCTGTAAGCTATTCTAAGAAAGTTTAATGCTTTATACAGGGAAATTGGCGCTGAACAATTTCAGACATCAAAATAAGCCCACTATCAGCTATTGTGATTTAACTGATAATGGACTTATGCATTTGTCCGAATATTTAATTATGGGTATTAGGATTTCGTTATATGAGTCTATTTTTCATACCCCATTTTAATCAATATCGTACCCCATCCGTACCCCATTTTTGCAATAAATGGCATAAATCTGCGATAATTTACGATAGTTTCACAGAATACCAAATATACCGCAAAGCCTGATAAATACAACATTTTCAAGCCTTTCCTCACCACTCATACGGCGTCGCCTGGTACACGTAATAATTAAGCCAATTTGTATAAAGATTATTGGAATGTGCACGCCACTGCAGGTTTGGCTTCTGCGATGGGTCATCGTCCGGATAATAATTTCTCGGAATATGTATTGGTAATCCTTTTCCAACGTCTCTCTTATACTCCGCATCAAGTGTATATCTGTCATACTCTGGGTGACCGTTCACAAACACTTTCCTGCCGTTCTCCGCATATGCAAGAAAGACACCCGCCTCTTTGGACTCAGCAAGCACCGTAATCCTGTCGCAGTTATGAATATCAACTGCGGAAGTCTCGGTATGGCGGCTGTGCGGCGCGAGAAAATAATCGTCAAAACCTCGCACTAACGGTACCTTTCTGTTTTGAACTTTATGGGAATAAATACCAAACAGTTTTTCGGAAAGCATGTGCTTCTGGATACCATAATAGTGATAAAAACCAGCCTGAGCACCCCAGCATATATGAAGTGTGGACGTCACGTGCCCCTCGGCCCAGTCCATAATAGCGCACACTTCCTGCCAATAGTCAACCTCCTCAAAAGCAATGTCTTCCACTGGCGCCCCAGTAATAATCAATCCGTCAAAACGTTTTTCCTGAATCTGCTCAATTGTTGTGTAAAAACGATTCAGATGATTTGCCGATGTATTGAGCGATACATGGCTTGTCACCATCAGAAAAGTGACATCGACCTGCAGCGGTGTATTGGACAATGCACGCAGAAGCTGCAGCTCTGTGTCCTGCTTCACAGGCATCAGATTCAGAATACAAACCTGCAATGGTCTGATATCCTGGTGCAGCGCACGGTTTTCGTCCATTACAAATATATTCTCATATTCCAGTATTTCCTTTGCCGGCAGGTCGCTTTGTACTTTAATAGGCATTTTTCTACACTCCCGTCTGTTTATTTTCTTTATACTTCCATCTCAAGATACTCTGTCATGAACTGTTCTTCCGTGAGAATCGGTACATTCAGCTCTTTTGCTTTTTTATTTTTTGACGAATTCGATGCAGCATCATTGTTAATCAGGCAGACTGTTTTGGAAGATACACTTCCTGCCACCTTTCCGCCCTTTTTCTCAATCAAATCCTTCAGTTCATTTCTGCTGCCAAAATGATTTAAGCTTCCTGTTATGACAAAAGTCTGCCCTTCGAGCGTCTGCCCCGCTTCATCAATTTCTTCCCTGATGATACGAACTTCCTTGAAAAGATTATCAAACATTACGCTGTTCTTCTCGTCGGAGAAATAATCTACAAAGGCTTTCGCAATCACTTCCCCTATTCCATCAATCTCACTGAGCTCCTCCACCGTCGTGTGGCGCATGGCGTTAATATCGTATTGATAATATTTACAGATGACTTTCGCATTGGCCAGTCCAATGTTGGCAATGCCAAGACTATAAATCAGATTGGGAAGTTCCACATCTCTCGCTTTCTCTATCCCATCTATGAGTTTTTTGTAAGACCTCTCCCCAAAGCCTTCCATCTCCACGATCTCCGATTTATACCTGTCGAGATGGAAAATATCCTGATATTGGTGCAGAAATCCCTTCCCAATAAACTTCTCAAGCGTAGCTTCTGACAAACCGTCAATATTCATGGCATCACGACTGACAAATAAAGTGAACGATTTGATTTTCTTGGCGTCACAATCCGGATTAATGCAGTAAAGCGACTGCACCTCATTCACCGCGCGCACCTCGGTCTTCCCGCCGCAGACCGGACAGTTGTCAGGTATCACTACACTGTCACTGCCTGTCAGGTTTTCTGCAATCTGCGGAATTATCATATTTGCCTTGTAAACGGTTATCCGATCGCCAATGCCAAGTTTCAATCCTTTCAGGATGCTGATATTGTGAACAGATGCCCTGCTCACTGTTGTTCCTTCCAGCTCCACCGGCTCAAAAATTGCAACAGGATTGATCAGCCCTGTACGACTCGGACTCCACTCAATCTCCCTAAGTATTGTCTCCCGTATCTCGTCTGCCCACTTAAAAGCGATGGAATCACGCGGAAACTTTGCCGTTCGTCCAAGAGAACGTCCATATGCAATATCATTGTAAGTCAGCACAAGTCCATCTGATGGCACTTCGTAAGTCTGAATTCGCTGCTCATATTCTGCCACTGCATCTGTGATGTTATCTGCATTTACTTTCAGATATTGTACCACATCAAATCCCTGCGTCTGCAAAAATTCAAACTGTTTCTCCCTTGAATTTTCAAAGTCAATCCCATCCGCTTTCACAAGCGCAAATGCATAGAACTGCACATTTCTCTCTGCTGTTATCTGATTGTTGAGCTGTCTGACGGAACCAGAGCAAAGATTGCGCGGATTTTTGTACTTTGCATCCACGTCATCGATATGGCTGTTAATCTCCTCAAAATCCTGATAGGTAATAACCGCCTCTCCTCTGAGTATCAGCTCTCCCTGATATTTGATACGCAGCGGAATGTTTTTAAACACCTTTGCATTGTTCGTAATGACTTCGCCTACCTCGCCGTTTCCGCGGGTGACCGCCTTTAACAGCTCTCCATTTTGATATGTCAGTACAATCGTCAGCCCGTCAAGCTTCCAGCTGAGCAGTCCTTCCTTATCTCCGAGCCAGTCCTTGAGCTCCTCCCGCTCTTTTGTCTTTCCGAGAGACAACATCGGACTTTCATGTGCTTCCTTGGGCAGCTCATCGACTGCCTCATATCCGACATTGATCGTAGGGCTGCCTGTCAGAACCATGCCTGTTTCCTTCTCTAGCTCTGCCAGTTCATCATACAGCCTGTCATACTCAAAATTGCTCATAATCTCCTGATCCTGCGCATAGTACACCTTGGAAGCTTCTCTTAACTTCTCCACGAGCTCCTTCATTCTATGTAACTTTTCGTTCTCTACTGCCATATTCTCCTCCATTTGATACCTGTTATTTATTGATTTTAAATTCCACACAGACGATAAAGCTCAGAAAGCTCTTCGCCCTTCAGTTCACGATATGTTCCACTTTTTAGTCCGGCAAGTTCAATGTTCATCACCCTTGTACGCGTAAGAGACTTGACTTTGTATCCAAAATGCCCGCACATCCGCCGAATCTGTCTGTTTAGTCCCTGCGTCAGAATGATTCGAAAGGTATATTTGCCAATCCCCTCCAAAAAACAGGGGCGCGTTGTCACGTCAAGCTCTTTTAGATAGACACCTTTTGACATTCCAATCAGAAAATCATCTGTGATTTCTCTGTCCACCTTGACAAGATACTCTTTTTCATGACGGTTTGCCCCACGCATCATACTTTGTATCAGCGTCCCGTCGTTTGTCATGATGATCAAACCGTCAGAGTCCTTGTCCAGACGCCCTGCGTATGTGAGCCTTACGGGGTATTTCACTGCCTCCACAATGGTCTTTTCCGCATGTCTGTCCTTTTCTGTGCAGGTAACTCCGACCGGCTTATTGTATGCCAAAACAACCTTCGACGAGACAGATTTCACCCGCTTACCATTCACTTCAACACAGTCCCTGTCACACACCTGCATACCGCTTACAGCCTTTTGACCATTTACCATTACTCTGCCTTGGTCAATTTGTTTGTCTGCCTCACGTCTGGAACATATCCCACACTCTGCAAGATATTTATTTAATCGGGTCATATGCTTACTTCCTTATAAATATTTTTTTAATCTGCCAATCGATTTTTCCTCGAAATCCACCAATTCTTTTGCAACCTCCATTGAAGTGCTGCATGAATTTTGATGACGGTTGATAGATTTCCACATATTGGTAATTCCCCGGCCGCTGTTCTGTATCATAACCTCTGCGATCCTGCTCGTACTACAGTTCGTGAGTGTATTCATCTGTATCCCGCCTTTCAGCATGATATCCTGCATGGCACTGCCATGATATCCTTCCGCACGCTCGCTCTGCAGTCTGTCAGTCGCTTTATTCTGTATCACCGAATATAAAAGCTTCTCCTTGGAAAGTTCCTGCAGCAGGGCATCATCCCGAACTTTTTCCGATACTGCATCAATGGCATGGATTGCCATAGTGGTATTCTTCTGAACTTCCTTTAAAATCTCCTGATCATCCTTTTTCATAGCTATCATCCTTTCTTTTTCAACCGATTATGATAGCTATAGTATTGCCATAATTTAGCAGTTTATGCCTGTATCTCTGTATCCTCCAATACGGTATCTTCCACCTCACCTGTCAGAAGTTCTACCTTTTCTTCTGGATTTGCATCCTCGCTCTCAAACGGATAGACTACTCCCCACTGTGCGCGAAGCGCATCCATCTGCTTCATGATCCGTATTGTCTCATCATGCGGCATCTCCCAGCACTCTTTCCCGCCTTTCTCAATCGCCTCCATACAGGAGTAAACCTCGTACTCATATCCTGTTATCTGCTTTGGTGCATTCACGGTCTTTACTGCCTTATAATTGTCATCATACACAGTGACAGACGCAAAATTATTGATGTTCTCAATTACCATATATCCTTTGGGACCATAGATGACACCTCTCCGGTCACTCACCCCATTCATTGTGCAGTTCAGCACTGCCATCTTACCATCTTTGTATGTGATTGTGATGCTCTCAGATGCATCTACTCCGCTACTCGTAAGAATACAGGTAGATTCCATCTTTTCAATCTCTTTGCCAAACATCATCGCGGCAAAATTCAATGTATATACACCCAGGTCAAGCAATGCTCCCCCTGCAAGTGCTGGGTCTGTCAATCTTTTCTTATTCGAGATATTGTATCCAAGATTGGCTGTCAGCATAGTTGGCTCTCCGATGATTCCCGAGCTTAGAATTCCTTTGATTGTAGTAAGCATTGGCATATAACGGACCCACATCGCTTCCGCCACAAACACTCCCTTTTCTTTTGCCAGATCCAATATTTCTTCCGCCTGTTTTGCATTTGCAGTAAAAGCTTTTTCACACAGCACACTCTTACCATTTTCGATACAAAGCTTCATATTTGCATAGTGTTCTGAGTGTGGTGTCGCAATGTAAATCAAATCAAGCTTGCTGTCTAACAACATTTCCTCATAGGAGGTATACGCCACCTTAATCCCATATTCATTTGCAAATTTCTGCGCCCTTTCCTCATCCCTTGATGCAACGCCATGGCATTTTACGCTCTTCATTTTTTTGATCGTACCTGCCATAACCCCAGCCATTCTTCCAGTACCCATAATTCCGATACGCTTTTGTTTAAACATACATAATCCCCATACCTTTCGCAATCAACCTAAGAGCCTGCTTGCACTAGCAAACCCATGACACACTATGTTTTATAGTACTATATAAATGAAATCCCATGCAGCACAAAGCCACATGGGTTTACATTCATATTGACTATTCTATTATAGACGATATATGTATCTCATTTCAAGAAATTTGATGATTATCTCTGGAAAAATTCTGCCTTGACATAACCCGCTGTACCATTGTAATCAATCTTATACCATTCACCCTGTTCTTCAAGCAGATTATAAGAAGTTCCCTCCTGCGCAGAACCAATTCTATCTGAATCCTGGCTGGCTTGACTTCTGACGTTCACATTTGTCATGGCAACGACTGCGCCAATGGACTCTGCTGCCTCCGATGTCGCTACCACTTCAAGATAATCACTCTTGATATAAGCTTCCTTATCCTCGAATATGACTTTGCTCCATCCATTAATCCGCTCCTCAGTACGTGTAAGCTCCATTCCCGTCTGTGCTTTGCCTATCTTGTCTGCTTCCTCACTATCAGAAGAACGAACATTAACTGTATCTGTTGTTCTCACAAGCTGATTGACTACCTTGTTCTGCAGAGGTTCCTCACTTTCGCCTGTTGTCTCTGTCTCCGCAGACTGTGTCTGCTCTGTCCCATCATCTGTCTGAGGTATATCCTCCGCCTCAAGCTGTGCCAAAGCTACCCCGACAGACTCCTTAATCTCTTTTGGAAGTTCTGCCATAAACTGATCCAGCGCCTCGTCTGATGCTGTTGCTTCTGTGTAATTCACATCAATTTTATTGTACAGATCTACTACATCATCCTGACTTGTGACGAGTTTAAATGCCGCCTTAATATTTTCTTCCGTATCACCGTCAATCCTGAGGTTTCCGTCCTCTGCTGTGTAAACATAGAAAGCATTCAGTCCTGGCGCTTCTGTGGTAATATCCTTTATCTTGACATCATATGTCGCATATACAAAATAAGAATTTTCCTCTATTCCTGATTTTGTGTAGCAGTTAACATTATCATAGCTTTCTATAAATTCACTCTTTTTCTCATAGGTAATGATTTCCCTGTCGGTATTGTAATCCTTCAATGTGCGCACGGTATCCATGTCACCGTCTGCCAAAGCCGTATAAAAAGTGCGCATCAAAT
Organism: uncultured Lachnospiraceae bacterium; assembly: GCA_947178035.1. Taxonomy (GTDB): domain Bacteria; phylum Bacillota; class Clostridia; order Lachnospirales; family Lachnospiraceae; genus COE1. Next base: position 12,007 of record CAMWXA010000046.1, read on the forward strand.
CATTGACATCCTCATATGCATTCTCAGCGAGCGGTTCATTACTCAATATCGCAATTGCTGCTGCATCTGAATTCTCATCCAAATTCAGAGACGTATTATCTGCCATCTGACTCTTGCGAGAACCCGCATATGAAAAAGCCACAGCGATGACAACCGCACAAGCCGCAACCGGCAATAAAATCTTTGCAGCATTCATCGCAATCTGTTTAATATGATCCGATGAAAAATCAGTCACCGACTTTCCTCTGACTGCATTGTTCTGTCTTTCTTTTTGAAGTTTTTTATTGTCCTCTCGTGAAAGTTCATTTTCTTTTTTCACATTATCTTGTTTTGTCCGGCTAACAGCATTGTTTTCAGCAGCCGCGATCTCATTCTTCTGCTTTGCTTCCAGCGTATCTTTCTTTTCGCTCTTTGGCTGCGCATCTATCTGTCTGATATGTACCGATGAAAAATCAGTCACGGTCTTTCCTCTGACTGTGTTGATCTGCTTTTCTTTTTGAAGTTTTTTGTCATCCACCCGCGAAAGCTCATTTCCCTTTTTCGCGGTATCCTGTTTTGCCTTACTGTCAGCAGTCACTTTCTCATTCTTTTGCTTTGCTTCAAACATATCTTTCTTAAACGTATCTTTCTTTACACCCTTTAGCTGCAGATCTGTCTTGTTGTTCTCTTTCTTCTCCTCCACAGCCTTTGAGAAATCTTTGACCTTGCCAGTATCTCTCTTTTTCTCTTCTAATGTAGTATTTGTAGTATTGCTTTTTTCCTCTTCTGTATTCAGCATTTTTGTGTTTGTATTCACATTTGGACTCTGGTTGCTTTTCTGATCGTTTCTTTTATTACTGTTATCCATCTCTACTCCTATCCATCACTGCCAAACCCATTTCTGGAAATGCACCCGGCAGGAATCGAACCTGCATTAAAGGCGTCGGAGGCCTCCGTTCTATCCATTAGACTACGAGTGCTGGATATGATACTCATCACGTTTGTAATCATAACACAATTATTTTCATTTGTCTACAAAAGAAATAAAATTGATTCAAAAGATCACGTTATTTATTGATATTTTTCACACAGCTCATCAAAGCAAAACACCTGCTCCTGAAGTGACTTGAAAGCCGCTTCGTCGCTTGCTTCGAGCTCATCAAGAAACTTGAAAAGCTTATCTTGAAGCTTATAGTGTTCCCTGGCATCCACACGATAAAAATTGGCACTGCGCACAATCTTTTCCAGATATTTTGCAATCTGTCTGTCATTCTGCTTTTTCAGAGCGTTCTGTAAAAGTTCTATGTTATCCACCTCAGGAGATGCTGTTACATTGGCAAACGTATTCGCTCCGATTGCATAGTACTCCCCGTTAATCTGATAGATAAAACTTTTCTTCTCATATAGACTCTCTTTGAAATCGCTCATTTGCCGCCTCCAATATTCTTCTCGTAACTGTGTGCACTCAAAAATTTTACCACGAAATCAATCATTTGTCATCCCTTTTTCAGACTTTTCATATATTCCTTCACAGACGGATCGGGATTCAGGGATTCACGTATCTTCTGCAAAGCCTTATTGTAAGTCCATGAATCCATCTGGCAGTCACATGTAAGCATCCTGGCACTCTCATAGGGAAAACAGATAAACGTTTCCGCCATAAGCCACGCCGCTGCCATCTGCGCATAATATCCCTGATGAAACGCCCTGTTCAATGTGGCAAGTATTCTCTCCAAATATGGATATTGCGCTCTTGTACAAATCGAAAGCTCCTGATTTGGAAAACTGTCGTTCATATCTTCCATGCCGACTTTTTTGTTTCTGGCAATTTTCTTGTTGTCAATGTCATATTTCAGATACTGACTCAAAAGCAGAATCAATGCCGTCCTGACCTCATATTCCCTGTCAGAATACAGATACGGCTGCAAAAACTCCCATACCTCGTCACGATACCTGTTTGCAAAGGTAAAAGAATTGCAGAAGCTGTCACATACAGACCAATTGTCAATCTGGGGAATAAAAGATTTCAGGTAAGACAGCCCCTCTTCACAGGGACAATCCTTCTTAGCGGTTCCATATCCGACCAGCATTCCGCGAAGCATTGTCTCCTCAAAAAAAATATCCTCATATTCTCCATCACATCTGGCAATTTCCTTCTGCCAGCGCAGCTTATCTTCCTGATCGTTCACAATACGTCTGGCAAACTGTCTAAGCTGCGGCAGTCTCACCCCTATGAGGGGCTTAGCCTCGGGGATGAGCCCTGCCGAAAATTCCTTGTACTTCTCATCAGCGTATTGCGCAAGTGCAGTTCTGATTTCTTCCCGCATTTTACTGCTGCCCGCCTTTCCTGTACTGTACTGGTGTCATACCCATTTTCTTCTTAAAAATCCGGTTAAAATGCTCCACATTGGGATACCCTACTGCCATTGCCACATTCTCAACTGTCATATTTCCATTGCGGAGCAACGTCTTAGCCTTTTTCAGGCGAATGTTAATCAGAATATCCCCAAATGTCTTCCCTGACTTCTCATGAATATATTTGCTTAAATAGGGCTCTGAAAGGTGGAAATGATCCGCAACATCGCTGAGCGCTGTCGCCTGGTAATTCGCCTGTATATAATTGAAAATCTCCATCATACGTTCATCCTGGCACGCCGCATTTTCCTGAATCTGCGGAAGCTTATTGACGCTGACACAGAGCGCGTGTATCGATGCCTTAATAATGTCATCATCCATACCTACTCCCCAGAATTTTTCACCCTTGCAGGTGACACCCACATATGCGATCGCTTTTGATGATGAGCCTTTGGTGAGGGCATGCTCCTCATAGTCTGACAGCTGGTAGCTGACGCCAAAATACTGTTTAATCGTGTTGCTCACCGCATCAAGGCGCCCATTTCCGTTCGCATCCACCGTCGTTTTTTTGTCTCCGCAAGAGATCACGGCCTCTGCCATAATACCGTCGACCTGTTTAAAATGACACTCGTTGATCTGAAACATTGGCATGTTATCGACATAATTTTCACAGAAAATATCATATACCCACTGCGGAGAAAGGACCTTATGTTCCTGGTCAGAGATATCCTTTACGAGATATCCAACCTCCTCACGCATCGCGTAAGGCATAGAAATCCCATAATTCTGTTTCAATATATAGTTTACGCCGCCCTTTCCAGACTGACTATTGATACGAATTACATCTGCGTCATAATTTCTTCCTACATCCTTTGGATCCACCGGCAGATATGGCACTGTCCACTTGTCTGTATTTTTGTCCTCACGCCACTGCATTCCCTTTGCGATAGCGTCCTGATGAGAACCCGAGAAAGCGGTAAATACAAGATCTCCTGAGTACGGCTGCCTCTCGTGCACCCTCATACGCGTGAAGAGTTCGTACTTTTCTCTGATTTCAGGCATATTGGAAAAATCAAGATTCGGATCGACACCATGTGAAAACATGTTCATCGCCACGGTAATCAAATCAACATTTCCTGTCCGCTCACCATTTCCAAAAAGCGTTCCCTCGACGCGGTCTGCACCAGCGAGAACACTTAACTCGGCGTCACACACACCGCAGCCGCGGTCGTTATGCGGATGTACAGAAAGCACCACTGCATCCCGGTATTTCAGATTTTTATGAATATATTCTACCTGTGTGGCAAACACATGCGGCATGGCATTTTCGACTGTCGTTGGAATATTGATAATTGCCTTCTTCTCTGCTGTCGGCTGCCAGATATCAAGCACTGCATTGCAGACTTCGACTGCATAGTCAACCTCTGTGCCATGGAAACTCTCCGGGCTGTACTCAAACGAGAAATTTCCGTCTGTCTCTGATGCCAGTTTTTTTAACAGCTCTGCGCCATCCGTCGCAATCTTCTTGATTTCTTCTTTGCTTTTCTTGAACACTTGTTCTCTCTGTGCCACAGATGTAGAGTTATAGAGATGAATCACTGCATGTGGCGCCCCCTTGACTGCCTCAAATGTTTTTTTGATAATATGTTCCCTTGCCTGTGTCAGTACCTGCACTGTCACATCGTCCGGTATCATATTTCTCTCAATCAAAGCGCGCATGAACTCATACTCTGTCTCCGATGCCGCTGGGAAACCTACTTCAATCTCTTTAAAGCCGATATCCACAAGCATCTCAAAAAATTGTAATTTCTCATCCAGACTCATAGGCTCTATCAGTGCCTGATTTCCATCCCTCAGGTCAACCGAGCACCAAATCGGCGGTGCTGCGATCGCATCCTTCTTTACCCAGTCATATGTACAGACCGGTGGTAAAAAATATGATTTTTCATACTTATTTGCATTTTTCATGTCCTAATCCTCCACTTTTCATTGATTCCATACCGAAAAAGTCTTCCGACTCCACAACATTACCGTTGTAGAGACGAAAGCCCCTCACTATTCTTCCG
>CAMWXA010000047.1 GCA_947178035.1 uncultured Lachnospiraceae bacterium
TATATATACTTCCTTTCTGTATTTTTCTACAACATTATATATAAACGTGTACAAAGTTGCAATGGTGTAAAGGAAAATTTAGAACAATTAACATGAATAATACAGAGCAATAATATTGTCCTGGTTATTATAAATCCGTTCCTTGACAACTTCATAATGAAAAGTCCGACACGTCCGATATAAGTAGCTTTTTATGCAGTGGGGATTTGGGAAATCAGAAATTGGTAGTTCCTTTTGGGATTATATATCACACAATTTTGACGGACAACCCTGTTCTGCATGTGGGTGCCTATTGGCACGGCACCCTAGCAATGAGATATATCGAGTAGAATAATGATACACCCGCAAAACACGGGCTCCTGAACCGAAGGGAGCGGAGAGAAAACTTCGTGGAGCTTGCCAAAGCCGTCGGCATTTTAAATTACTTGTGATTGAATACAGACAAGCATTTTTGAATAGGTTGTTAATAAAAGTATCAGGACAGGAGGTAGCACAGATGAGAACAGATGAATACATTGTGGAAAGAGAATATTTGTGTCAGATCAGCATTGAAGAACTTGTAATTCACATCGTAAGATCACATTTGCAGCCAAATACAGACATAATTGAAGGGAATGCCCTATGATGGCAAAACAATTCTCATGTGCAGCGTATGTAAGGCTTTCAAGAGAGGATGGGGACAAGAATGAGAGCGACAGTGTAGGCAACCAGAAGAAAATGATTGAGTACTACATTGCACACAATGATAATTTTGTATTGTATGATTATTACATAGACGATGGATTTACAGGAACCAATTTTAAAAGACCAAGTTTTTTGAAGATGCTCGAGGATATTGAACAGGGCAAAATCAATTGTGTAATCGTAAAGGATTTGTCGCGTTTTGGAAGGGATTACATCGAGACAGGAAAGTACCTGGAACGATATTTTCCGGAACGCGGGGTTAGGTTTATTGCGCTTTCTGACAACATCGACAGTAAGAAACAGGCGTATGATATGCTTCTTCCGATCAAAAATATATTCAATGAGCAATATGCACGGGATATTTCCAAGAAAGTGAACGCGGCTATGCATACAAAACAGATTGCAGGGGATTTTATAGGCGCATTTGCTAAATATGGATACAAGAAGTCGCCTGAAAACAAGAACCAACTTATTATTGACGAGTATGCTGCCGATGTTGTCCGCAGGATCTTTGACATGTACATAAGCGGAATGGGGCAGAGAAGGATTGCTGCGAAATTGAATGAAGAAAATATACTTTGCCCTTCGGAATACAAACGCCAAAATGGATACAATTATAAAAATAGTAACAAGTTAAGCAGCACGATATATTGGACATACAGCACAATTCATAGGATTATCAGTGACGAGATGTACATCGGAAATATGATCCAGGGAAAAACACATCGAAAAATGCGCATGGGTGTAGAGAAAATTGCTCAGGACCAATGGATCAGAGTGGAAGGTACGCATCCGGCGATCGTAGATGCGGATACATGGGCTAAGGCACAGAAAATGATGAAAATGAGAACGCGGGAGTTAGATCTAGAGAATAATATAAGTATCTTTGCGGGAGTGCTGAAATGTGGTGATTGTGGAAGAGCTATGGTAAAAAAGAAATCTTCCTGGAGTAAGGACAGACATTGTTATTATAATTGTGGTACATATAATCGCTCTGGGGCTCAGTTCTGTACAACGCACACGATACGTCACGATGTGATAGAACAGATCGTGTTGGAAGATCTGCACAGAATAATACTAAATATTGACAATTTGAGAGAACTGATATCTAAAATTGATATCCAGAAGAATAGGCTGCACAACATTGAATTTGATATCGAGCGTCTGAACGCAGAACTAAATACACTTTTCCGCAGAAAAAAGTCAGCATATGAGGATTATCAGGATGGGATAATCACCAAAAATGAATATATCGAGTATAGAGATACATATGAAGAACAAATCGAAAAGCAGCAGAAGAGTCTTGCTGCCCTTGAGAGACGAAAAAATACTAAAACAAAAGAGAATATATTTGAGTATGCATGGGTACAAAAACTATTGGATATGAGAGCGGTTGAGCAACTGGATAGAAGCATCGTTCTTGACATGATCAATGAAATAAAAGTATATAGTGACAAAAGAATTAAAATCGTTTACAATTTTTCTGATGAACTGGAGGCTGTTTTGAAACTGAATGCAATTACTCCCCCATAATTGCATTACCATGGGGGAATGATGACACGCAGAAAATCATGGAGATACTGAAAAAACATGATGTCAAAGTGACATTTTTCATGACAGGTGGATGGGTGGAGTCCTACCCGGATGATGTCAAGATGATACTCGCCGAGGGTCATGACCTTGGAAATCACAGCCAGAATCATAAGAATATGAGCCAGCTGTCTGATGCCGAAAAAGAAGAGGAAATCATGTCAGTGCACAATAAAGTCAGAGAGCTTACTGGATATGATATGTTTCTGTTTCGACCGCCTTATGGTGATTATGATTCCAAGCTAATCAAAGTAGTAAAAAAATGTAATTATTATCCGATCCAGTGGGATGTTGACAGCCTTGACTGGAAGGACTATGGTGTGGACTCTGTCATAAAAACGGTTACACAGAATGAACATCTTGGCAATGGTTCCATTATTCTTTGCCATAATGGCGCAAAATATACGGTGGAGGCGCTCGATACCCTGATTACGACATTGAAGGCAGAAGGTTATCAGTTTGTTCCATTATCTGAGCTGATATACAGAGACAATTATTACATGGATCACGAAGGAAGACAAATACCAGATAACAAAAAGAGTTAATGTAAAAACGAGCAGGCAGTCCTGCTCGTTTTTATGTATGCACTGATGCAAAGAAAATATACCATTGGAATGGCGCATCAGCGCGTGGGCAGAGAATATATTCCCTATCCAGTAAAAACATATCGACAGATTAGTCAGCATCTACCGCTGTAGTATCCTCAGCATCAGCTGTCTCAGTAGAAGTTTCTGTAGAGACAGCATCCTCAGCATTCTCGTCTGCCTCTGTAGCATTTTCCTCAGAGTCAGCCGTCTCAGTAGAAGTTTCTGTAGAAACAGCATCCTCAGCATTCTCGTCTGCCTCTGTAGAAGCTGCTTCGGTAGAAGGAACTTCCTCAGTAGCAGGAGTAGTGTTCTCCTCTGTAGATACTGTAGTATCAACTACACTTGTCTCATTTGTAGATGTCTCATCTGCTGTTGATCCGCAAGCTGTAAGCATTGCTGCGCCTAATGTAAGTGCCATAACTGTAGCCAAAATTCTTTTTTTCATAATAATTCTCCTCCATTCGCGCGGCTGCGCGTGCACTATGTAGTGCGAAACTAATTTTCAGGAATAGAAATTTGTTTTATTCCTGTTGTGCCTTACAAGTGATTATTATACATACATTTCTGCAAAGGTCAATAGAAAAATAAAAAGTTTATTCATTTTATATTTACTTTACATTTACAACACATTCATAATTTGTTCACAAATAGCGTCAAAAGTTACAATAATAGGGATTGAATTATAGTCAAAATGCTTTAAATTCAGGTGTTGTGCGGGATATAGAGTGGTGCTATAATTGTGAGAAAAGACCTGTGTGGACTTTTAATAGGATAACCATATGTATGGAACTGAGAAATCGGGGTTCGCATGATGAATAGGAAAAAATATACCGCAGGGGTGATCGCTGCTATGGCAGTGATACTTTCCGCCTGCACAGAGAAAGTGGAATTACAGACAGCCATTGTAGAAAACAGCATAGAGGATCCGTTAAAGGACATATCATATGAAGGTATGCTTCCGGAGCCGGTAGTCTGTGGTCAGAAAAATACTTATGATACACTGAACGTGGCAACATATATTACCAAAGTAGACGATGTCTATTTCATAGCGGATTGCTATCACGATCAGATTATCTATCATGATAATCTATCCGATCCAATAAGTCAGTGGGAGGTTCTGACAAATGAAGTCCACTATGCACACACGATTGCCTCCGATGGAACGATATTTGTTGTCGATGATACAGAAAATAACCGCCTGATGGTATTCCAGAAGACAGAGGAAGGATATGCGCATACGCAGATGCTGGAGAATATCGGAATGCGTCCCCATTATGTTCAATATGATGAGAAAAATCAAGTGTTCATGGCATGGAGTTCCATCACGGGGGAGATGTATCTAATCAAGAGGGCCGCTCATCCAGAGCCAAATGGATCCTATCCGCTGTATGTGGACAGGGTTTTAAAAATAGACGAACTGTTTGGTGTCTATGTGCGCTCGTTTGCTGTGCTGGAGGATGGAATTTATTTTGTGTCAGGGCACAACAATCAGAAGATTATCAAAGCGGCAGTCAACGAAACAGAAGATGGATTTGACATTATTGCAGACTACAGTGTTGCAGACGAGATTGCAGGGATGGTCCAGATCACAAAAATTGAAGATTTTTATTACATTACGATATCGACAGACAATCAGGAAAACCAGGATTTTGCGACAATTGTCAGAACAGACAGCCTCGACAAGCTTTCCGCTGGAGTATACGAAGATATTTATGCCCAATTTGGCGTGTCAGGAGGAACCCCTTACTACATAACAGAAATCGAAGGCAGATATTACATGGCACATCACAGAACCAGTGAAAATATCATAGCCTTCGATATCAATGACAATACGATAGAAAATGCTAAAGTTGTCTATTGAGTACCGAGCATTTTTCAAACACGCTCTAGTCCGATTCGCGCACAAAGGGTGATAAGACAAGCAGCGGCAGGGCATAAAAGGCGGCATATGCATATCGAAACTCGGTGGCAACAGGCGTGGCGATGCACAGTGTGGCAATCAGCAGGATAAAGGGCAGACAGATCAGGGCATTTGCAGGGCGGCCAAGGCGCAGGCCAAGAGCGGCAGATAACAGTATTATCCACAGGAGAAAGCCCATGCTCCACAGCATTCCATACAGGGGAATCAGGTCAGGGAGTTTGAACAGGATTTCCTTTATTTTGATTATAATAGTTCCGCTGATGACTGGCTGCCAGCTAAGGCCGAACTCATTTGGATAGATGCCGTCAGCCAGCCCCACTGCACAGGTTACATCAGGATACCAGTAGCCGATTGTCTGTGCGATATAGGCGTCTAAGTAGGCCTTTGGATGTTTTAAGCCGATGGAGAACCACATTTTGAAAAATTCGCTCTTGTGGGATACAAGATAATCGCTGCCCTTTTGGCGAATTAGGTTTTTTATGTTGTCTGCAACGTCAGGCTGGTACGCGTCAACAATCTGTTCTACGTCCATGAGCTGTTCTACAAACAGCATTTCATTTTCTGAAAGTGATTCCCCATTGGCAATGACACGCGCAATCTGCTGTACTGGTATGGACAAGGATTCTACATAGTCAGCCTGTGGAATTTCGTATACACGCATGACTGGATATTTGACAAACAGTACCAGTATTAGCAGAACCAGATGCACTGGAAGCATGACTTTCAGCCACTTGCGGTAGGTGATCAGGATCAAGGGGATGGACAGTGCAAGGGCATACCAGCCATTGGTTCGCAGCAGGCAGAGCAGAACACCAGACAGCATATAGGGGAGCAGCAGGGTAAAATACTCACTGATCTTTAGTTTTGGGACTGCGTCCGGCGAGGCGGCAAAACTGCCTCGCAGCAGAAAACGCATCAGCGCTGCAGCAAAGAGTGTCATACAGCCCGCAAAGGGGATGTCCTTCCAGAGTGTGACAGCGTAGGCGCCATGATATGGCAGCAGGGCGTAAAAACATATGGTGAGGATCAGAACCGGCGTGATGACGGCAGCTTTCTGCAGAGTCCGAACAACATATCCGGCAGCATAAGCCATAAAAAACATCTGTGCGACAGTGTACAGGGCAAGTCCCATATGCACATCCCCTGTGAAGGATAGTCCCAGATTGTAAAACATGCCAATCAGTGCTGTGTGGACAATGGAGTGGTGGTTGCTGAGTTCATAGACGCCGATAACCTGTGCGTACTGGTTGAGGCTGTCGGGCGTCATGACACCAGGGTACTCGTACAGGAAATAGGGAAGCCAGCACAGCAGGCAGATGACAGCAGTCAGATAGGGAATCCATGCATAGGAGTAACCAGACCCGGTAAGTTTCAAACAGGAAGCAGCCTGCAGAAACCATATCGACAAGTAGTAATAGCTCAGCAGGAGTCCAACAGCGGTCAGGAGCAGGATAATGGCGCAGAAAAGACGGCTGGTCATACTGCCCAGAATGATTGGATACCGTGCAGAAAGAGTAAAAATGCTAAATAGTACGCTTGCGATGGTAGACAGTGTCATATCCCCGGAAACAATGTGTCCCTCAACGTGGTCGCTGTGAAGCTTTGTGAAAATATAGAGCAGTATCAGAAAAAAGATTACGGAATATGGGTTTTTGGTGGACATTCCCGTAACCCGCATTATGGCAAAAAGCGACAAAAAACTCTTGGCAAAAATCTTGAGATAATACATATTGAACCTCCACTCTAGTATAAGGATTTCATATTAATGGAAAAATATACTATATTTTTATAGTAGAATGAAATTCTTTTGGAGTCAACAGACATTGCATAAAGTTATAAATTTTGTTATGATAAAAGCTGCAATTCACACCTGCGCCAAGGAAAAAGCGAACGCTTTTCGCATTTTGGCGCATGATTCCCACTGCTTTGGTATGGGTGTGAAAAATAGCTGATAAAAAGCAAAGCGATTTGGAGGTATCTATGAATTGGGAAGATAATGTACGAAAGGTAGTGCCCTATGCGGCAGGCGAACAGCCAAGGAGCCAGGATGTCATCAAGTTAAATACAAATGAAAATCCATATCCGCCGGCACCGGGAGTTGCGGCCGCGATACAAGGTTTTGACTGCGATATACTGCGCAGGTATCCTGACCCGGATGTATCTGCGCTTGTGGATGCACTTGCAAAGCGCCACGGACTCGACAGAGGGCAGGTATTTGTCGGAGTCGGTTCAGATGATGTTCTTGCGATGTCCTTTTTGACATTTTTTCATTCCGGCAAACCGATTTTGTTTCCTGATATTACGTATTCCTTTTATGATGTGTGGGCGGACTTGTACAGGATACCTTATCAAGTGCAGCCGCTGGATGACGATTTTTGTATCAGAAAGGATGACTACCGCAAAGAAAATGGCGGCATCGTCATAGCAAATCCCAATGCTCCAACGGGGGTGGCGGCGGAGCGGTCTGTGTATGAGGAGATTGTCAGGGCAAATCCAGGTTCTGTTGTCATAGTCGACGAGGCGTATGTGGATTTTGGCGGCGAGAGCTGTGTGCCGCTGATTGAAAAATATGACAATCTGCTTGTGGTGCAGACCTTCTCCAAATCGCGTTCTATGGCAGGGATGCGCATTGGCTATGCGATGGGGAGCAGGAAACTGATTAAGTACTTGAATGATGTGAAATTTTCCTTTAATTCTTATACGATGGATTCCGTTGCAATTGGGGCAGGAGTGGCAGCGGTGGAGGATGAGGCGTACTTTAGGGAAACGGTTGCAAAGGTTGTCGCGACAAGAGAGCGCACGAAAAAGGAACTTGCGCGGCTGGGATTCATTTTTCCAGATGCGAAGACGAATTTTATCTTTGCTGCGCACAAAACCGTTCCTGCGCAGGAGATTTTTGATGCACTCAGGGCAAATGCGATGTATGTCAGACATTGGGATAAGCCGCGCATTTCGAATTATCTGCGCATTTCCATAGGCACGGATGAGGAGATGGACAAGGTATTTGCTTTTCTGGAAGCATATCTGAGAAATCGGTAATATATAAGGATAAGAACAAAAATAAGAAAGGTGAATGAACTGGAATATGAAAGAGTTTATAGTAAATATTTTGAGAGGCATGGTTGTCGGGATTGCAAACGTGATTCCAGGAGTCAGCGGAGGTACCATGATGGTCTCCATGGGGATTTATGACAGGCTTATTCTGGTATTGACGCATTTCGTCAAGCGCATGAAAGAGGCCGTTGCGCTTTTGGTGCCAATTTTGATCGGGATGCTTCTCTCGATAGCAGTTTTTGCAAAAATATTTTCCGAGATTTTGTTTCCGCGGTTTCCGCTGCAGACAAATCTGTTTTTCATTGGCTTGATTATCGGGGGACTGCCTGTTATTTATCGAAAGGTAAAGGGAAATACGATCAGGATTCCGCAGATTATTTCCTTTGTGCTGCTTTTTGTGGTGGTAGTAGGGTTTGCCTTTGTCGGGGAGGGCGGCGGTTCGGGCGCGGATATTTCGTTCAGTGCCGGCAATGTGATAAAGCTTTTCGGCGTCGGCATTATTGCGGCAGCCACCATGGTCATTCCCGGTGTGAGCGGTTCGATGATTATGATGATTCTCGGCTATTACAATACGATTATTGACACGATCAACAGTTTTATCAATGCGCTCAAAGCGTTTGATATTGCTGCAATGCTTGACACATTTGTGGTGCTGGTTCCGTTTGGACTCGGCGTGGTGGTCGGAATCGTCGCGGTGGCAAAGCTGATTGAGTTTATGCTGAAGAAGTACCCCCTGATTACGTACTGGGCGATTATCGGACTGATTGTGGCATCTCCGTTTGCAATCCTGATTATGATGGAGACTGCCACAGTCGGCATCGTGGAGATTCTCACGGGAGTAGTGTTACTTGCAGTCGGGTTTGTTATTTCACTGAAGCTGGGAGCTTAATCATATGGAGGCATATACGGATTTTGCAGGTGTGTATGACCAGCTGATGGATGAGACACCTTACGCACAGTGGTGTGAGAATATTGTGTATGAGCTGGGAAAATATCATATCGGGAACGGACTTGTCCTGGATCTTGGCTGTGGTACCGGGAGCCTGACAGAGCTGCTCGCTGCGAGAGGTTATGATATGATCGGTGTGGACTGCTCGGATGAGATGCTGAATATTGCCTGTGAAAAAAAAGAGAAATCAGGCTATGACATCCTCTATCTGAATCAGGACATGCGTACCTTTGAACTGTATGGTACAGTCCGGGCAGTCGTGAGTGTATGTGACAGTCTGAATTATCTGCTCGAGGATGAGGACTTAGCTGCATGCTTTCGACTGGTCAATAATTATTTGGATCCGAAGGGGATTTTTATCTTTGATTTTAACACAAAATACAAATATGAAACGGTGATTGGGGACAGCGTGATTGCTGAGAACCGGGAGGACTGCAGCTTTATCTGGGAGAACTATTACGATTCAGAGGGCGGTATCAATGAGTATGATTTGACTGTATTTGTGAGAAATCAGGATGCATCTGCGGCAGGGCAGGCGCTTTTTACCCGTTTTCAGGAGGTTCATCTCCAGAGAGGGTATACCCTGGAGGAGATACAGCGCCTGATAGTGCTTTCCGGGCTGGTGTTTATCAGGGCATATGATGCGGACACGCTCGGCGAGGTGACAGACACAAGTGAGCGAATTTATTGTGTGGCACAGGAAAATGGAAAATAACGGAGGTTATTATATGAATGATTATATCGTGAGAGCAACGGCGGCAAATGCTCAGATTAGGGCCTTTGCAATGAATTCGAGGGAGCTTGTGGAACAGGCCAGAAGCATTCATGAGCTAAGTCCTGTGATTACCGCAGCCTTAGGACGGCTTCTCACAGCGGGCGCTATGATGGGGAGTATGCTCAAAGGAGAGAAAGATGTATTGACACTGCAGATTCACTGTGACGGGCCAGTGCGCGGTCTGGCTGTGACGGCTGATGCCAGTGCAAATGTCAAGGGCGCAGCCCTGGAGCCGCAGGTGATGCTTCCGCCGAATGCACTCGGCAAGCTGGATGTGGGCGGTGCTGTGGGGAATGGAATTTTAAGTGTCATCAAGGATATGGGATTAAAAGAACCATACGTCGGACAAACACAGCTGCAGACGGGTGAGATCGCAGAAGATCTTACGTATTATTTTGCAACATCAGAACAGGTTCCGTCTGCTGTCGGGCTCGGCGTACTGATGGAGAAGGACAATACTGTCAGACAGGCGGGCGGTTTCATCATACAATTGATGCCTTTTGCTGATGATGAGACCATAAACGCCTTGGAAGAGAAGCTCAAGACCATGGACAGTGTCACCAAAATTTTGGACGATGGCAATTCACCGGAGCAGCTTCTTGAGCTTCTTTTGGGCGATTTGGGACTTGAGATTAACGACACGATACCAGCACAGTATTACTGTGACTGCAGCCGCGGCCGTGTGGAACGGGCGATCGTCAGCATCGGAAAAAAGGATATTCAGGAGATGATCGATGCTGGGAAGCCAGTTGAGGTCAGATGCCAGTTCTGTGATAAAATCTACAATTTCGAGGTCGACGACCTGAAACAGATGCTGAAAAGTGCAGTGGCAAAGTCATCAGATCAGTAAATGGTTCCCGTGTCAGGTCTGTCGGCATTCTCCGATGCAGCTGCTTTGTCTAAAGCTTCGGTAATTGCCTGCATCAGGAGCATGGAGGTGTAGCGGTTTTCGCTGCTGTAGCTGATATTCTCGATACTTTGCTCGGACAGGATGACCGCCGCCAGTTCGGATAATGTAGGGCGCATCAGCGGATACAAGGTAGTCACAGACTCGTCGAGGTTTGTCAGGGTTATGGAATTAATGTGGTTCTTGTCTACGGCAATCTGCAGTTCCACATTCATGTTTCCGAGCAGCAGTGTGCTGGAGTAAATCCCGGGAACATAGGCGTCCTGTGTAGTAGTACTGGTGCTGGGAGTTCCATCTGAAGTCCCGCTCGATGTTCCGGTTGAGTTACCGTTTGAAGTTCCGCCCGATGTTCCGGTTGAGCTGCCATTTGAAGTTCCACTCGGCGTTTTGTTTGTCGTGCCATTTGAGGGCGTTGTTTTCGGAGTAGTCTGTGACGGAGTTTGCGACGGAATTTGTTCCGGTGTCTCCTCGGCGTTCTGGGTAGGAACAGGGGAAGCAGAGTCTTTTGAAGGTATGAAAAGGGATACTGCTACCATTATGATAAGTACACTTACAACCAGAAGCACAAGTGCATAGACTAATTCCTTTGAGCGAAGTACAACAATTTTAGTGTTAGAGCTCATATGAAGACTCCATTTTTGTTCTTTTTATAATGGTATGTGAGGCCCGCCCAGATTATGCTTTTGGGTTGACAAAAAGTAATCCCGTATAGTAATTTTGTATTATAGAAGCTTGAAATATAAAAATGATGAATAGAAAGGTTGCAGAGAATAAGTTTGTGAGAAAAGGAAGGGTGCAAACTATGGCGAAATACACGAAACAGGATATCATCGCGATGGTGGAGGAAGAGGACGTAGAGTTTATCCGAATGCAGTTTACAGATATTGAAGGGAATTTTAAGAATGTGGCGATCACTTCAAGCCAGCTGGAAAAGGCACTCAACAACGATTGCATGTTTGACTGCTCGCTTGTAAAGGGGATGCTGCCCACAGACAATGCAGATATGTTTCTGTATCCCGATCTGGATACCTTTACAATCTTTCCATGGAGACCGCAGCAGGGAAAAGTTGCGCGTTTTATCTGCGATGTATATCGCGCTGACCGCACGCCCTTTGAGAGCGACTGCCGCTATATTTTGAAGAAGGCGCTGAGGGAAGCCGCAGATATGGGATATACCTTCGAGGTGGGGCCGGAGTGCGAATTTTTCTTATTTAATGCAGATGAGAATGGCAGACCTACGACAAACACGAATGAGCAGGCAGGATTTTTCGATATGGGACCACTTGACAACGGCGAGAATGCCAGACGCGATATCGTACTCACACTAGAGGATATGGGGTTCGAGGTGGAAGCATCGCATCACGAGAAAGCGCCTTCCCAGCATGAGGTGGATTTTCGGTATGATGAGGCGCTCACAACAGCGGACAACATTATGACGTTTAAGCTTGCTGTCAAGACCATCGCAAAACATCATGGACTGCATGGAACATTTATGCCAAAGCCGAGAATGGAGTTCTGCGGCTCTGGTATGCATATTAATATGTCGTTGAGCAGGGATGGCAAAAATATTTTTGACGATCCTGCTGATGAAAACGGGCTGAGCAGGGAAGCCTATTATTTTATGGGGGGACTGATGAGGCATGTAAAGGGTATCTGTGCAGTGACGAACCCCCTGGTAAATTCGTATAAGAGACTGCGGCCAGGATTTGAGGCGCCCGTGTACATCGCATGGAGTACGCTCGGGGCAAACACGCTGATTCGGGTGCCTAATATTCGAGGGGAACACACAAGAATTGAGCTGAGAAGTCCAGATCCTTCTGCCAATCCATATCTTGCCATCGCTGCGTGCCTGATGGCAGGGCTTGACGGCATCAGGAATAAGATTGAGCCGGAGACTAAGGTGATGGATAATATTAATGCGATATCGGAGGAGGAGGCTCTGAGCCGCGGCATCAGGAAACTTCCCACTGATTTGCTGGAAGCATGCGAGGAGATGAAGAAGGACCCGCTGCTGCGCAGACTACTTGGAGACCGTGTGTTTGAGCAGTACTATGACTCCAAGCTTGCAGCGTGGAAGGAGTATGATTCCCAGGTGACAAACTGGGAGATAGAGTCGTATCTGTATAAAATATAAGTACACTTTCGATGATAGGACACAACATGCAGTTCAGTGTGATTTGGGGGTGTACGATTGACAAATATTATAGTAGCGTTTGCCAGGATTGAGGATGCCAGGAGGATTAAAAATATTTTGGTAAAGAACGGATTTGGCGTGACAGCAGTCTGCACCTCTGGGGCACAGGCGCTGGGCTATGCCGATGAATTTCATGATGGCATTGTCATAGCGGGATACCGGCTTACGGACATGCTTTGCGCCGCGCTCAAGGAGAATCTGCCCAAAGGCTTTGAGATGGTGGTCATGGCGTCACAGCGTGTCCTGACGGATGAGCTGGGCATTGGCATTATCGGATTGGCTATGCCCATCAAGGTGCATGAACTGGTCAGCACAGTCGATATGCTGTCACAGGGGATTGTCCGGCGCAGAAAGAAGCAGCGGGAAAAGCCGAGAGTTCGCGACGAAAAAGAGGCTGCTATCATAGAAAATGCAAAGCAGCAGCTGATGGCGGGAAGCAATATGACAGAGGAGGAGGCGCATCGCTATCTGCAGAAACACAGCATGGATAACGGCACGAATATGGTTGAGACAGCGCAGATGGTATTAGCCATGAAATAGGATTTGTTCAGTTTTTGGAAAGGTGTAAGAGCAGTGTTTTTCAGTGAATGTAAAGGAGATAATAAGTTATGAATATCGTTTTGCTATCGGGAGGTTCGGGAAAGCGCCTGTGGCCCCTGTCCAATGAGATTCGTTCCAAGCAGTTTTTGAAGCTGCTCAGTGATGGTGAGGGCGGTTATGAATCGATGGTGCAGCGCGTGTATCGCCAGATTGTGCAGGCTGGTATCGATGCGGATATCGTGGTGGCCACGTCTGCCACACAGGTTGAGTCCATCAGAGGACAGCTGCCAGCCGACGTGAATATTGTGGTGGAACCGGAGCGCAGAAATACCTTTCCGGCGATCGTGCTTGCAGCATCTTACCTCGAGTCGAGAAAGCAGATGGATCCAGAAGAGACAGTGATTGTGCTTCCGGTGGATCCTTATGTGGATGTGGAGTATTTTGAGACATTTAAGAAGATGGATGCGCGTGTGCAGCAGGGGGATGCAGACATTGTCCTGATGGGGATCACGCCGTCATATCCTTCTGAAAAATACGGATATATCATACCAGGTGAGGGCGGCAGAGTGACAGGCTTTAAGGAAAAGCCGGATGAGGCGTCTGCAAGCGCCCTGATCGAGAAGGGGGCGCTCTGGAATGCAGGGGTATTCGCCTTCAAGCTGAACTATCTGATGCGTATTGCGGACGAGTATGTAAAGAGCCGGGATTTTTCTGATGTTGTGGAACAGTATGCGAACCTGAAGAAGGACAGTTTTGACTATGAGGTGGTCGAGAGAGCGGACGCGCTCGCTGTCATTCCCTACAATGGCGCGTGGAAGGACATTGGAACATGGAATACGCTGACAGAGGAGATGGAGGAGGAGAGCATTGGCGATGTCGTTATGGGGGAGGCATGTACGAATACCCATGTGATCAACGAGCTCTCGATTCCTGTTGTGGCTCTCGGCACACAGAATCTTGTCATTGCAGCCGGGCAGGACGGAATCCTTGTGTCGGATAAGCACAAGAGTTCTTATATTAAGCCTTATGTGGAAAATATTGACAAGCGGCCGATGTATGAGGAACGCCGGTGGGGAGAGTACAAGGTGTATGACTATAGCCAGTATGCCGATGGGACAAAGTCACTCACAAAGCATGTCACTATCAATGCTGACTGTGCACAGGACTATCATATGCATAGGTATAAGGACGAGGTCATTACAGTGGTAAATGGACAGGGCGAGCTTGTCGTAGATGGATGTCTGATGAAACTTTCGCGCGGCGACACGATTTCCATCAGGAGAGGCCAGAAGCATGCGATCAGGGCATTTGAAGATTTGCAGCTGATATCAGTGCAGATCAGCGAGGACAACACAGAAGGTGATACAGAGGTGTTCAACTGGAGTTGGGCAACGTGAAAGGATAAACGATGATGAAATTTACAAAGATGCATGGATGTGGGAATGATTATATATATATAAACGGTTTCACAGAGCACATTGATGCGGCAGGAAAACCGAAGCTTGTAAGACAGCTCAGCGACAGACATTTTGGCATCGGCGGCGATGGTGTGATTTTTATCAATCCGGGGAAGCATGCTGCGTTTGAGATGGAAATGTACAATGCAGATGGGACACGGGCACAGATGTGCGGTAACGGGATTCGCTGTGTGGCAAAGTACGTGTATGATTATGGGCTGACTGATCAGACAAGTATTGCGATAGAAAGTTTTGGGAGTGTAAAGTATTTGGATCTTACACTTGGAAGTGATGGCAGGGTGTCAACTGTCCGGGTCAATATGGGAGCTCCCATTCTGAATGCATCCGAGATACCTGTTGTTTCAAAAAATGAGCAGGTTATCAGCGAGGAGATCGCGGTCAATGGAAAGGTTTACAAAATGACCTGTGTATCGATGGGAAATCCCCATGCAGTTGTATTTGTTGACGGTGTGTCAGATATGGCATCTTTTGATATCGAGAAGATTGGACCCGGTTTTGAGACACATGAACGCTTTCCGGAGCGAACCAATACGGAGTTTGTGCGGATTATTGACAAAAACAATGTGCAGATGCGCGTGTGGGAGCGCGGGACGGGGGAGACACTCGCCTGCGGAACAGGCTGCTGTGCGACTGCTGTGGCGTGTGTTTTGAACGGCCTGACAGACACAAAGGTAAACGTTCATGTGCCTGGCGGCGAGATTTTGTGTGAGTGGGACAGGCAGAGTCATTTGGTATATATGACGGGGCCGGCTGTCACAGTATACGAGGGTGTGTTTGAGGATCAATTGGATGATAAGGTAACGATTCGGGAGGAAATGTGAGATGCTTTTCCCTAGTGAGGTTTTTTTATTTGTATTTTTTCCCATTGTGTTAGTGGTATATTATGCACTGCTGAGAAAGACCAAAGCACTCAAAAATATTTTTCTGCTGGCGGCAAGTCTCTTTTTCTATGCGTGGGGTGAGCCGACCTATGTATTTCTGATGATTGGGACGATTCTGGTGAATTGGTTTTTTGGGATTGCCGTGGACGCGTGCCGCGATAAGCGAGTAGTGACCTGGGTTTTGTTTGTGCTGCTGGTACTGGTAAATATTGGCACGCTTGGCTGGTTTAAGTACAGTGCATTTTCCGTACTGCAGATCAACCGTTTCCTGCACACGAATATCCCAGTGCCGATAGTGCCGCTTCCAATTGGCATTTCCTTCTATACCTTTCAGGCGATGTCATACGTGATTGACGTGTATCGGCGCCGTGGCAAGGTCCAGAAAAATCCGCTGCAGGTGGGGTTGTATATCGCGCTGTTTCCACAGTTGATTGCGGGTCCGATTGTGCGGTATGAGACGATTGCTGATCAGATTGAGCACAGGGTTGAGACGTTTGCGGATTTTTCGGCGGGGGTCACCCGATTTTGCATTGGCCTTGGCAAGAAAGTGCTGATTGCAAACAATATGGCATTGATAGCGGATAATGCGTTTGGTCTCATTATCAATGGCGAATTTCAGGCATCCATGGGCATGGCATGGCTTGGCGCGATTACGTACACGCTTCAGATTTTTTTTGATTTCTCAGGATATTCGGATATGGCGATTGGTTTAGGTCAGATGTTTGGATTTCATTTTGAGGAGAATTTCCATTATCCTTATATATCCAGGAC
>CAMWXA010000048.1 GCA_947178035.1 uncultured Lachnospiraceae bacterium
ATATAATATTTATGTAATATTTTCGAAATTATCAGACGATTTTTATTACAATTTATCTCTTATCTGAATAAAATTGAAATATTTTTTTAAATTGGTATTGAATAAATTACGTTCTACCTTTATAATATATAAAAGAATTATTAAAGCCGCTTATTGCTCATATATATTTATTATGAAAGGAGCTTTCAAGCCATGAAAAAATACACCAATTCAGTGATTGCACTCTTTGTCTGTATGTTGATTCTAACCCCCTCAACAGTATATGCTGAGGAAATGGCATATATGCCTACATTTTCTGTCATACAGCCAATCACAGGTGCAGCACTGCCAAATGAAAATCTTTCAGACAGTCTTACTACACGATTAAATCTCTATCTCGCAGATAATTATACGAATGGTAATATTGATGAGCAAAAGTTCAATGAGATTGTGTCAAGTGGGATGGTTTCTGAAAATGCTTTCTTTGCAAATTCTGTATTTGTAGGTGATTCCATCACTATAGGCTTTAGAGATTACTGTCGAACACACAGCGATTCCATTGCTTCTGATTCCACGTATTTTCTGGCACGAGTGAGCTGTTCCGCCAAGGCTGCTATTTCAAAAAATGCCCTCACTACCTATGCCAACATCATGCCAATCTACAATGGACAAGTTCAGTATATTGAGGATTCTGTATCTCAGCTTCCGGATGTATCAAAGATGTTCATCTGCTATGGTATCAACGATTTGACAAGCAGCACTCCTGAACAATTTGTATCGGATCTCCAGACTCTTATTACAAGGATTACGAACAAGACTCCTGAACTGCAGGTATATGTAATCTCTATCCCCTGTGTCATGGCGGATGTCAATAATGGAAGATTGAACAACAAAAATATTCAGAATGCAAATATTTTACTGCAGGATGCCTGCGCACAGAATGGCTGGGGTTTTGTCAATATCACAGAACATTTAATGGGCTCTGACAACGCCATTCTGCCAGAATACAGTTCTGACAAATACGTGCATGAAAACAGTCGTGCCTATAAAATCTGGAACAGCGTCTTAAAGGATTATGCTTTTTATGAAATCACGAAATAATTGATAAAAGCCATATAAAAAACAGCTCATAGAGCTGTTTTTTATATGGCTTTATATTTTAGATTCTCTCACCGGACGATATTTGCAAAATTCATGAAGCTGTCCCCGCCCCCTGGCTCTGAACCCGAAATCATGACAGGCACAAATTTTCTGCCTTGCGCTATCGCCTCTTCAAGTTTATTTTTTCCCGCACTTAACGTAAAAATACCGCCTTTCTCGGAAACCTCGATGCTATTTGAATCTGCGGCCGCTGCGACTTTCACAGAAGAAGGATTCAGTTCCATCATTCTATCGAAATTACCATTCTGGTATTCCGTCATTTTATCCAATATTTCCTGCGCAATCTCACCCGGTGATGCATCTGTACTCTCTATAACTAAGTTGTAATTGCTCATATCATAGTAGTCAATGTCATAAATCTCCTTATATCGCACTGTCTCCAGCTTCTGCCTGTTGATCAGTGCTTTTCTACAGACATCCTGTGTCGCATAGGACTCTGAGTTTGCACGGAGACTGTCATAAAATACCCGTCGGCTTGCCTCATCAATATCGGTGATGATAAACACCTTAAAGCTCTTCGGCGCAAAATACCACGCAAGACGTGAGTCAAACACAACGTTGTCCCGCTCCTGGCTGATTTTCGTCGTCGTGTCATCTATCATTTTATCCACAGAATGGTCACCATGGCTTGCCGCCTCGTTGACTTGCCTGTTAAATTCCTCCACTGAAAGCCCCTTTTCCATAGCAAGCTGCCGAAATATATTTCCTGTCGAGGAATATTCGTATCCCCTCTCTTTTAATATCTTTGCCACGCTCGATTTTCCACTTCCAAGATTACCTGTAATTGTAATATTCATTTCCCGCCCCACTCCTTTTGTACTATCTGACCACACTGCCGTACACTTCAAGTTGTGTCAATGCAGGAAACGGCGATTCTGTCTCTGCCTTGATCAGATTTTTCATTTCCACCCAATTGACTGTCCTCTTTTCAAAAGTAATTGTCTGCCCTGTGGCAAGCTTCTTCAGATTCCCCGTCACTGTACTTCCATCTGAAAATGTAAGCGTAATCTCCTTCCACCAGTTATCATGTGGAAAATCTGCCCGCAAATACACTACAACCTTGTCTGTCTCAACCGCATGTCCAAAATCAATCTTCAGACATGCTTCCGGATCTCGATTAATTCCCCATGAAGCATAAGGCCACTCTCCATGTGCACTGTTTGCCTTAATGCCATCGATCGCATTTCTAGCTGCAAATACCGCCTCATTTCTTGTCTCTACATTCGCAGATGCATGTGGATAAGAATTGATGTTCTCATGGCTGTCATATATGTTTAATGCCTGATTTCTATATGTGTAAACCTCTTCATCCGCTGCTAATCTCGCATAGATATAATGGCAGCTGCCCGCAAATGCTTTCGGCGAATAACCTCGTGCCGTCTCGCCAAATGGAACTTTTACCTCTACATTTCCCTTTACATAGAGCAGAGCAGCACCCATTGCATCATCCGCCTGAAATACAAAGTATCTCGGCTCACCACAATATTCGAGCGCAATTCTATCCCCTTCTTCATACGCAGATGCAGCTACCAGATACGCTTCCTCCTCGCCGCGCGCCACAAACTTTGTCTCACCGTCTGCCTTTAGTACTTTTATTGAGAACATCCTCTTTCCGCCTTTCTATCTATTTCATATATTTATAATCCAGTCAATTTTAAGGATTACATCTCTTACACGGCTCGTATCCCTGTGCGATAATGCTTTCCCGGCTCTCTGTTGAGTCTTTCCGGTTCGTTTTTGGCAAAGAATTGCAAGAAGGCTTATGAAATTTTTTCGTGTTTGTATTCAATACATACGTAATCTCACCTGCATCTGCTTTACTTGTCTCCTTCTGAGATTCCTCCGCAGATGGCGCTTCCTGCTTTTTCGACTCTTGATTAGGAGCCTGCCAGACAGAACTATTTCCATTCGGCTCTCCGGACTTCCATGTCTCCGATGCCGGAACACTAAATGTTATCTCTTTTCCATCAGATGTCGCTACGATCGTTCCATCTTCATCCGTCCTGTATACTTTCACCCCGTTCATCCGAAATGTGTTGAGCGTCTCTGCGTGTGGATGTCCATAGGAATTGTCTTCTCCACAACTGATGACCGCATAGGACGGATTGACTGCCTCAAAAAATTTCTGTGAGGTAGATGTTCTGCTTCCATGATGTCCTGCTTTATACACATCGGCTGACAGGTCCATGCCATTATCAAGTATATCCTGTTCTGCATCCTCCCCTGCATCACCAGTAAAAAGAAATTTATTCTCACCGTTTTGTATCATCAGCGCAATCGAGGCATCATTGGGGTTGTCATACGTTTGATTAGGTGCCAATATTGTTATGTTTGCTGTACCCAGAGAATACTGTGTCCCTACCTTTGGTGTCGTGTATTTTAACCGCTTGTTGTCAAGTGCCTGTATTAACTTCTGATAGGTCTTGTTATCCTTCTCAAAATTGGATACAAATACTTTGTCAATTTCAAACTTTGTAATAATAACTGGCGCCCCGCCAATATGGTCCGAATCAGGATGCGTCAAAATCAGATAATCAAGTTTCTTAATATTTTGCTTCTGCAGATAATTCTGAATCGCTGTTCCCTTAGAATAATCACCTGTATCAATCAACATGGCGTGTCCGTCACACGTAATCAGCGTAGCATCCCCCTGCCCCACATCAATGAAATGTACCTCCATTTGAGCGGATTCCACTTTGCTGTTGCCTGTCCTGGAATTCGAAGCCTGCGACATCAAAGAACTGACTGCAATCCCTCCAATCAGAACTACTGCCACCAGAAATAAATTTAGTATTCGCCTATAAATCTTTTTCATGCTGCACCCCTTTCTCCTCTTTTTTCCTATTATAGCAGATTGTACAGCCTTTTCAAGCAGTGTTTTGATTAGCGCGGACGACGTGTTACTGTTCACTCCGTTCCAGTAACAGGCAAAAATCCATGCAAAATTTGCTTCGCAAATGGATTTTTGCTTTTCAAGCTGTACATTTTCTCACGGAATGCGCAGTTCAGCGCATTCCTGACCCATGAACAGTAACCTCATTCTATTTCGAATCATCCAGCTTCAACACAGACATAAAGGCTTTCTGTGGAATCTCCACATTGCCCACCTGACGCATGCGCTTCTTGCCTTCCTTTTGTTTTTCAAGAAGCTTCTTCTTGCGCGTGATATCACCGCCATAACATTTCGCAAGGACATCTTTGCGCATTGCCTTCACAGTCTCCCTTGCGATGACCTTTCCGCCTACAGCAGCCTGTATCGGAATCTCAAAAAGATGCCTTGGAATCTCATCCTTGAGCTTCTCGCACATCCTTCTTCCCCTGTCGTAAGCAGACTGTTTGTGCACAATAAAGGACAGCGCATCGACCTCCTCCTTATTGATGAGAATGTCAAGCTTGACCAGCTCTGACTGCTCATAACCCTTGATGTCATAGTCAAACGAAGCATATCCCCGCGAGCGCGATTTGAGCGCATCAAAGAAGTCATAGATAATCTCATTCAATGGAAGCTCATATTTCAACAATGCGCGCGTTTCCTCCACATATTCCATCCCGAGGTAGCGCCCGCGCCGCTCCTGACAAAGCTCCATAATAGAACCGATAAACTCTGTCGTGACCATGATCTCAGCAGTGACAATCGGCTCCTCCATATAGTCAATCTCCGACGGATCCGGCAGATTGGACGGATTTGTCAGTTCCACGACCTCTCCGTTTGTCTTGTGCACCTTGTAGACAACACCCGGCGCTGTTGTCACAAGATCGAGATTGTACTCGCGCTCTAGCCGCTCCTGGATGATTTCAAGATGCAGCAGTCCTAAAAATCCACAGCGAAAACCAAATCCCAGCGCGATCGAAGTCTCCGGCTCATAGAACAGTGAGGCGTCATTTAACTGCAGTTTTTCAAGCGCATCCCGCAAATCCGGATACTTTGCACCATCCGCCGGATACAGTCCGCAGTAAACCATTGACTGCACTTTCTTATACCCTGGAAGCGGCTCCGCACAGGGCTTTTCCGCGTCTGTAACGGTGTCTCCCACCGCTGTATCCTTCACATTTTTGATGGAAGCTGTCAGATATCCTACCATTCCGGCCGACAATTCGTCGCAGGGGATAAACTGTCCGGCCCCAAAATATCCCACTTCCACAACATCAGCCGTGGCACCCGTCGCCATCATCCTGATCTTCGTTCCCTTGGCAACCTTTCCTTCCACGATCCGGCAAAATACGATAACACCCTTATAGGAATCGTAAACCGAATCAAAGATCAGTGCCTGCAGCGGATTGTCCGCGCTTCCCCCAGGTGCTGGTATCTTTGCTATGACCGCCTCCAGCACATCCTCTATTCCCACACCATTCTTTGCTGATATCAGCGGTGCATCCTGCGCCTCAATGCCAATGACATCCTCAATCTCATTTTTCACCCAGTCAGGACGCGCGCTCGGAAGGTCTATTTTATTGATGACGGGAAATACATCGAGGTCGTGGTCCAGTGCCAGATACACATTTGCAAGTGTCTGCGCCTCAATCCCCTGTGCCGCATCCACGACAAGAATCGCCCCGTCACAGGCCGCCAGCGCGCGGCTCACCTCATAGTTAAAATCAACATGCCCCGGCGTGTCAATCAGGTTGAAAATGTACTCGTTTCCGTCCTGTGCCTTGTACACAGTGCGGACGGTCTGTGCCTTGATCGTGATTCCCCGCTCCCGCTCCAGCTCCATGTTGTCTAAGATCTGGTCCTGCATCTCCCGGCTTGTCAGCAGTCCTGTCTTCTCGATAATTCTGTCTGCAAGTGTGGACTTACCATGATCGATATGTGCCACGATACAGAAATTTCTGATTTTACTTTGATCAAAATTCGACATTGTTATCTCCTCTTACTACTACTTTTTCTATAACCCATCCATATTAGCATGAGCAGTCCGGCCAACAGTGCCATCCAAACGCCCACTGGCACATCATAGATATCAAAGCATCTGACATTGATCCACATCTGATTGATTGCCTTGTTTGCATCTGCATCAAAATACCGCATAATCGCGGTTCTGTCCATGACGTCCTGCGGCGGATACTGACTGTAGAGCTGCCGGCCAATCTGACTGCCTGCCGACCGCAAAATATAGTTTTCATCACTGTTGTCTCCGCTGAAAAAATAGCCCACGGGATATTCCATGATGTCTTCTTCATCCTCGTCGGCACCATAACACCAACTCATATACGCATAGATGGTATCATCCTCTTCATTCCCGGCAATCGATGAAGTGTATCCAATATAATACATATTTCTGACAGCATTGTCCGTTCTTGACACAAAATTAACAAAAGCTTCCGCCGCATGCTGCCGCTCCGCGTCGCCGTCAATACCGCTTTTCAACATCACCCATCCGTCAAACCAGAGATTCGTGCTCTCCTTTGGCACTGCAAATCTAAGCTCGAAATCATCCGCGTCAGCCTGGTCCATAGCATACACCGCATCGCCCGACCACTGGTAATTCGCTACAATCTTGCCGGTTATCATATCCGCCTTCCCACTGTCTGTCTCGAGGGAATAGACATTGTCCATCAGCTGATTCAGAAGCTCCTGCGCCTGCGCAATCGTCTCAGGATTCACATCATTCATCATATCCGCAAGCCGCTCATGATAATCCGCAGAACGGATAAAATGCTCATCCGTCAGCTCATCAGCCTTCAAAATTCCCAAAGCTGCAAAGTAAGAATCACGCACATTGTCTTTCAGTGTAATCTGCCGGTTAAACTTCGGATTTCCAAAAATCTCCCAAGTGGAGGCTTCCTCCTCCGTCACCAGCGCCGGATTATACAGCACACCTGTAATTCCCCACATGTATCCGGCGGCATACTTGCTCCAGCTCTCACCGCCAATCTCATTGGATTCCAGTGTCTCCTGTATAAAAGGCGACACATTGTTGATATAAAAATTATTGGCATCCTGTGTGTCATAAAAACGCTCCGAGTATGGCAGGAGACGATCCTCCGCCATCAGCTTCATAATCATATACTCTGATGGACACACCAGATCATAAGTATCTCCTATATTCAACTGATTATAGAGATCCTCATTCGTGCCAAAGCAGGAGTACTCTACCCGTACCTCCTTGCCGTAAGTATCCCTGTACCAGTCTTCAAACTCCTCATAAAGTGGCCGCTCCCCAAAGATTACAGTGCCATTGTCAAGTGTGATCGCTTCCTCCGCATCCCACTCTCCGAGATCGATATATTCCTCCCAGCTGCAAATGCGAAGTATGACCGGCCCCTCACTTGCACAGACAGTCTGTTCCGGGAAGAGACCAGCTGCCAATATGCTGATCCCTGCGGCCGCTAATAATGTCCTACCTGGTTTTCTCACTGTCTGCACCTGCCCTCTTTTGATTTTTATCATTTTTATTTCCACTCATATTCATAACCATCACCATCAGCACCACCACAACGAATATGATCGTGGAAAGCGCCCACAGCGCTGTCTTAATATCCGTCTGTGATCCCCTCGTCGCATTCACCACATAAGTGCTGATGGTATCAAAGGTAGCCGGCTTTGTATAGCTGGTGATAAAATAATCGTCAAGCGACAGCGTAATCGCTAACGCAAAACCAGAGACAACACCAGGCAATATTTGTGGAAACACGACACGCCTCAGCGCCATCGCAGGTGATGCTCCCAAATCAAGCGCAGCCTCATAGAGACTGTTATCCATCTGCTTCAGCTTCGGAACAACAGACAGATATACAAAAGGCGCTTCCAGAACCACATGACCGATTAACAGCGAAATAAAGCTGCTCTTGTCCACACCGCACACCCCGATCAAAAGAATGCACAGAGAGAAAGCTGTGACAACCTCCGCATTTACGACTGGCACCTGATTCAACGATCCCACGATCGCATTTCCAAACCGTCCTGAATAAAAGACACCCACAGCGCCAAGCGTACCAAGCACTGTCGCCACAAAAGCGGAACCGATCGCAAGCACCAAAGTCCCCGCAATCATTGCCCGCAAATCCGGCTTTGTAAACAGTGTCTCATAATTTTTCAGCGAAAAGCCATGTATTGCTCCAATGTTGGCGGAATCTGTAAAACTGTACACTGCCAGCACAAAGATTGGCAAATATAACAGTATGATCATAAACGCAAGAAATGCCCTGCCAAGAACCTTTTTCATCCCCCGAGCACACCTCCTCTGCTGCTGCCTGCATCCTCATCCGCATAACGGTTCGTAAACAGTGTAAACACAAGAATAATCACCAACAGAATCAGCGCAATCATCGACCCATTGTGCCAGTCGTAAGCACTAAAATATGCCCCGATCAGACTTCCCATGATATAAGTACTGTTGTAAAGCATATCGAGCACGACATAGTTCGTCATAGACGGCAGAAACACCATCACAATGCCGCTTATTATCCCAGGAACAGATAACGGCAGCGTCACTTTCAGAAATGTCTGAACGGTGTCTGCCCCAAGGTCCGCCGCCGCTTCCAGGAGACTTCCATCGAGCTTTAACAGCGTCGTATAAATAGGAAGAATCATAAACGGCAGAAAGTCATAGGTCATACCAATTAAAGTGTTCAGGAATGGATGGTAAGCGAGATTTCCCTCTATCATTGTAAGAATCTCTTTGAGGGCGGTGATCCTGAGTGTAAAATTAATCCACATAGGCATGACAAACACCATCAGCACCACTGATTTATGCTTCATACTGCTTCTCGCCAGTATATACGCAATCGGATACGCCAGCGTCAGGCAGATGCAGGTGGTAGCCACCGCAATGCCAAGGCTGTATGCGAGTGTTCCAATTGTGTTGGGACTCGAAAAAAATCCAATCAGATTCCCGAGGGTAAACTGCCCCTCCCCATTTGTAAATGCATAGTATATAATAACAATCAACGGCGCCAGCACAAAGCATACCAGGAAAAGACCATATGGTATGCACAGCTGCGACCTCTGAAAACGAAATTTACCCATTCGCCCCCTCCTTACTTCTTAATGGCATAATGAAACTTATCCATCGGAATCAGGAGACTCACATAGTCATCCATATTCCACAAATATTCATCAGAAACGATAAAATCCTCATCCTCCTCAGTCCGCACAACATAACTGTAATGGTCTCCCTTATAGATCAGATTGATAATATGTCCTCTGACAATACCTGCTTCCTTGTCGTCACTCATCGTGATATCATCTGGTCTCACAGACACAATCACCTTGATGCGGTCCGGTTCAATCACATCGCCATGTGCATCGACCAGTGCGCCATCTGTGTTGAACGAAGAACCCGGAATCAGAGCCGTCATATCACAGTTGAGCATTCCGCCAAGAAAATGAAGCTTGTACTCTTTGTCCACCCCTGTCTCAATGCGGTTTATGGTATTCTCCGCCAGCATGATGTGTATCCCCTCCGGCTCGATATACAATCCCACCAGGGCATTCAGCTCTGCCTTTCTGGTGGACTGCACCACAATCTCATTCTTGCCGGACTGTACTGTAATCTCATAGTGCACTCCCTTGAAGATGACAGATGTCACTGTCCCTCTAATGATTCCTTTCTCTGGTGCTGTGATAACCACATCTTCCGGCCGCACCACCGCATCAATCATCGTCCCATGCTCAACATCATCCACACACTCAAACTCTGCGCCGCAGAAACGCACTCTGTACTTCTCCGTCATAATACCACTAAAGATATTGCTATCCCCGATAAAGTCGGCAACAAAAGCGTTTTTGGGCTCATTGTAAATGTCCTCTGGTGTGCCAATCTGCTGGATTTTTCCCTCTGACATCACAACAATCTTGTCCGACATGGTCAACGCTTCTTCCTGGTCATGCGTCACATAGATAAATGTAATTCCCAGTTTCTCGTGCATTCCTTTGAGCTCAAGCTGCATTTCCTTGCGCATCTTTAAGTCCAACGCGCCCAACGGCTCGTCCAGAAGCAGGATCTCCGGCTCGTTGACAATGGCCCGCGCAATGGCGATCCGCTGCTGCTGTCCACCCGAGAGGGTCTGTATTCCTCTGTCCTCAAAGTCTTCAAGATCGACCATCTCCAAAGCCTTCTTGACCTTTTTTATGATATCTGCCTTGGGCAGCTTTTTCAGTTTTAGCCCGAAAGCAACATTTTCAAAGACATTTAAGTGTGGAAAAAGTGCATATCTCTGGAACACCGTATTGATGGGCCGCTTGTTGGGCGGCAAATCCCGTATGTCCTCACCGTTGAGCAAAAGCTCTCCCTCTGTCGGCTTGTCAAAACCCGCAATCATGCGAAGCGTCGTGGTTTTTCCGCAGCCCGAAGGCCCTAAAAATGTGACAAATTCGCCTCTCTGTACTGTAAGGTTGAAATCATCAACCACACGAAAACCGTCATCAAAGGTACGGCTGATATGTCTTAACTCGATAATATTTTCCCTTGTGGTATTTCTGTCCAACGCCTGTCCTCCTCATGTAAAGTAATTGCCAATCCCTATCAATCTACAACGTATATCATTGTTTAGTCTATCATATACCTGACATAATTGCTACAAAAAAATATTTATGCAAATCATAATTTCCGTTTCAATTTGCATAAATACTATCTCTTTTGCCCATATCCATATTTTACATAAAGTCTTAACACAATACACGAGTGATGCCAGGCTGGCAGCACTCATGTATGAATTCCTTATTCTGCTGAAAGCGCCTCTATATACTGTGCTCCCAATTCGGCAATCGTGCCATCGGAAAGCATGGCGTCAATCGCCTGATTAATCTTGTCAAGCAGCTCTGTATTGCCCTTTTTCACTGCGATCGCATACACCTCGGACTCAAAAGCAGAAGCATCCTCCACAATCTTTAAGCCCTCATTGTCGCTCACATATTTCTGGGACGTTGCAGAATCCAGCACAACTACATCGCACTTCCCGTTTACCAGCTCCATAATCGCGTCTGTTCCCTTCTTGAATGCCTCATAGGGATACCCCATATCTTTGACACAAATCTCACCAGTATAGCCCTGAATGACACAGATTTTCTTGTCTGCCATATCAGAAGCCGACGCAATATCGGAATCTTCCTTTACAATCATAACCTGCGTAGCGGTGTAGTACGGTATAGAAAAATCAGCTTCTTCCGCACGGTCCTCAGTCACAGACATACCTGCGATTGCCGCATCAATCTGGCCATTCTGCAAAGCCACCAGCAGAGAGTCGAATTCCATGTTCTCAATCGCTGCAGTCATGCCATTCTTCTCGGCAATCTGTTTTGCAATCGCGATATCAATACCATCATATTGACCAATCACTCCGCTGCCTGCCACATACTCAAATGGCGGAAATTCTGCATTCGTGCCAAATGTAAGTGTGCCGCCTGTCTCAGGAACTGCACTTTCTGTGTCCGCTTCCGCATTCTGTGTCTGTACTTCGGCTGTTGTATCCGCCCCTGCATTGCTGCCTGCTGCTGTGTCTGCATCGCCGCCACATGCTGTCAGGGCAGCTGTCATCATCGTCACGGCAAGCAGCATTGCCGCTGTCTTTGTTGCTTTTTTCATAATACTCCTCCTCGTATAATAAATATGAATAACTAATATGTATATTAAGCCCTTAGGCATAATATCGTATACCTTACCTTCCTGTGCAAAGATTACAAAACCTTACTCAAAAAAAGCTTTGTCCTCTCGTTCTGCGGATTGCCAAACACCTCTTCCGGTCTGCCGCTCTCCATAATCACACCCTGGTCAACAAAAAGTACCCTCGATGCAACCTCCCGCGCAAATCCCATCTCATGCGTGACAATCACCATCGTCATACCAGATCTGGCGAGATCCTTCATAACATCGAGCACCTCCCCGACCATCTCTGGGTCGAGTGCGGAGGTTGGCTCGTCAAAAAGCATAATCTCAGGATTCATAGCCAGCGCTCTGGCGATAGCGACACGCTGCTTCTGCCCGCCTGATAACTGCACAGGATAGGACTGCGCCTTTTCTTCCAGATTGACCCGCCGCAGAAGATCTTTCCCCTTCTTGACCGCCTCGTCCTTTGTCATTTTTTTCAGAAGAACGGGAGCCAGTGTAATGTTATCCATAATCGTCAGGTGCGGAAACAGATTGAACTGCTGAAACACCATTCCCATCTTCTGACGCACTTCATTGACATTGACCTTCGGCGAATTAATCAGTTGGTCATCGACATAAATCTCACCTTCTGTCACATCCTCAAGCAGATTCAGACATCTCAAAAAAGTGCTTTTGCCGGATCCGGACGGGCCGATCACCACTACAACCTCACCTTGGGAAATGTGCTCGTCAATGCCGTTTAAAACATTTAGGTCTCCAAATTTTTTATGTAAATTTCTCACTTTGATCATAACATGTTTTCCTCCCTATCGGACATCCGACTTGCGCAGCCCCTTCTCTATTCTGCAAAGCAGCAATGTCAGTATCTTGATTAGTACATAATAAATAACAGCCGTTCCGATAAGTGGCATAAACGCAACGAATGTAGCACTCTTGATAAAATCGCCTGCCTTCTGAATATCCATCAATCCCACATAGCCGACAATCGCCGTCTCCTTGATCAGAACAATGAACTCGTTGCAAAGCGCTGGAAAAATGTTTTTTACCGCCTGGGGAATGACAATCCTTGTCATAGTCTGAAAAGCATTGAGCCCTAACGATCTGCCAGCTTCCGTCTGGCCGTGATCCACAGACAGGATTCCTGCCCTGATAATCTCTGACACATATGCCCCGGAATTAATGCCAAACGCAATTGCCGCAATAATCCACTTGTCAAGATCTACTGTGGCAAAAACAACGAAATAAATAATCATTAACTGTGTGACAGCGGGCGTCCCTCGTATGACACCTGTATAGATCCCGCCCATCCACTTCAACAGCTTTTTATTCGAAAGATTGCACATTGCAATCAAAAGTCCGATCAGAATACCAATAAAAACTGCCAGAAGCGAAACCTTTATGGTTACACCAATACCGCTGATTAAAAGTTTGTAGCGGTCCTCCTTGATAAAACACTTGTAAAACAAATTCGAAAAATCAGAAAACCATTCCTGAAACGTTATCATCTGCCTGTCATCCTTTCGCCTGTTTGGGAGATGCAGGTGCATTCTCCGTTACTTTTCACACCCATTCTCCTCGCTAACGCTCATTCTATCATAAAGATGACAACTTGAAAAGCATTTTTCTTATGGATTTGGCACAAAACCCATAAGAAACCAAAATTATGCAAATAAAATGCTACACTTTTCGCACCATTTTGCCGATAATATTAATATACTAACTATGGAGGGATTCAATATGACGATTCAATATAGTTCGAGCGATCTTATCAAAAAAATCGCAGGTAACAATTATTCCTATACATATTCCAGTGTCAAAAAAGTGACAGAGGCAGACGCCAATGTCAAGAAGCTTCAGGATAAAGCAGAAGCCTTCAAGAAAAAGGTAAAGACATTGAACCGGTATACTTCAGGAAGTATCTCAAAGGACCTGCTTTCAGACCAGGTGGAGGATCTCGTTAAAACTTACAATGACATGAAGAACAGCTCGAGTGCCGTAACGGATAAAGATGTGCAAAAACAGATAACCAAACTCGAAAAATTGTTCTCAGATAATGAAAAAAATCTGAAAAAAATCGGTGTTACAAATGTCAACGGAAAATATATCTTTAGCAGCGACACTTTATCAGACGCATCAGATAAAATAATTGAATCTCTTTTTGTTGGTCATGACTCCTTTATTGGCAAGGCCAACAAAATCATGAACAAAATAGAGGAAACTGCTGATGACGCACAATATATTGTTTCTGAATACAAGATAAACCACACTCATACGTACAAAGATACCGATATCGTACAAGCTGCCTCCACGGCTCTTGCCGGACAGACTGCTTCCTCCATAAAAGCCTATAACCGCATTGTGCAGTCAGGCAGTGATATCCCTGCTAATTTTCAGGAATCCATGGATTTATTTCTGACTGAATTTGCAAAGTCAGTGTATCGCACTGACAGCACAAATGATAATGAGAATATAGACAGACTGAACCAATTATGTCTTGACCATGAGGAGGAGCTGGCCAAACTCGGACTAACCTTTGACGGCGACTACAAAAATATGCGTTATGACACCGTTGATGCGACTACCAGCGATTTTCAAAGCACCCTCAATGATCTGTTCGGTGAAAATGCCACATTTGGGAACACCGTTTCAGAATATTGCAAGAATATCTTTAATGACATTGTTCAACCTGATAAGATTGGTGTATCCATTCTCGATGCACTAGCATAATACACCAATCCATAGACAACACAAAAGCTTTCACATCCCATGTGTGAAAGCTTTTGTGTTGTACCCTCTGTTTCAATGCCCCAGCATATCTTCAATAAAGATTCCATATCCTTTCGTGCTGTCCTGTACAAGCACATGTGTGACGGCGCCCACAAATCTGCCATCTTGTACTATCGGAGCACCTGACATCCCCTGTACAATACCTCCTGTCAAAGACAACAGCTCTGTATCTGTGACTTCCAGCGATATCTGACGGTTTACCGCATCCTTTCCCGGAGTAAGTTTTGTGATCTCCACATCATAGTACTTTGGTTCTCCGTCAATCGCACACAGAATCTGTGCAGGACCGGTAGTCACCTCCTGCTTTAATGCGATGGGGAGAGCCTCCCGTCCCGCAGTATATTCACTGAGCATCTCTGCGTTGGCCACTCCGTAGATTCCTTGTATCGTATTGTCTACAATCACCCCTGACACCTGATCTGGTTTGTACTCAATCACTCCTGTCAGCTCGCCGGGATTCCCCCGCTCACCGCGCTTGACAGCCACAATCTCGGTGTGGTACAAAAGCCCGCTCCCAAGTTTTAGCAGTTCTCCTGTATCCATATCATTGATGCCATGCCCCAATGCACCAAACTGGTTTTGACTGTCTATATATGTCATTGTCCCGATTCCCTGGGCACTGTCCCGGAGCCATGCCCCCATCTTATAGACATTGTCTGCATCAAGTTCCGGCTTAATCTTTACCTGAATCAGTTCGTCCTTTCTGGATACCTGAAAAATTATTTCTGCCCCGTTTCCATTTTCTACATATTCTCTAATTTGTTTCTTGTCGCTGATTCCCACCCCGTCCATTGCAGTGAGATAGTCTCCGGCCTGCAGCTTGTACTCAGAAGGTGCATATTTATCGCCTCCTGCTCCCTCAAAGCTGCCTGTGTCTACCACCAGCACCCCCTGTGTTCTGACATAGATGCCAATCGGCCTTCCTACCGGCGTCAGAGTTGTGTTCTCTATGACTTGAATATCAACTTCCTTGAGCGGCACGATGCCAAAAAGTTTCAGCCGCATCTGATAGGAGCTTGTCGTATCTCCAGCTACAATCGTAAGCGGCTGATTGAGTGCGAGCACTGTCTCGGAATCCGTGCTGAGGACTCCAGATGCTGGAATGCGCAGATTAAACTCTTCGCTTGTTCCCGCCTTGATGCTGATGGTACTCGGTACAGTACTTTGATAATATGCGTAAGTTGCCCAACAGAATAACCCGATCGCAAACCCTAAAAAAACATATAAAAATAAGAGATATTTTATTCGTCTGCTCAGCGCAGTATGTTTTATTTTCTCTGTTTTCATCCATTCACTACCTTACTAAGTTAATCATTGCATACTTTTGACCAATTGTAGTATATGGATTTTTTTATAAAATAAACGACACTGAATTTTTTTGTTTTTACTTATTTTTTGAAGAAAGTCGTTTCTGGCGTTTCATCTTTTTTCGCTCTTTTGCCTCTTTTCGCCCCTGTTTACTCATCAACAGATAGAAGCTTGGCAGTAATAACAAAATCAATAGCGTAGAGGTAATCAAGCCTCCAATGATAATGAGCGACATGCCTTTCATCATCGCCGCATTTTCATTTGTGGTGAATATCATTGGTATCATTGACAAAATCGTCGTCAATGTCGTCATCAGAATCGGTCTCAGACGCAGTCGTCCACTCTCCATCAATGCGTCATTGAGCGGCATGTTCTCCTTTAACTGGTTGGTTGTATCGACATACAAAATACCATTATTTACTACAATACCGACCAGCATCAGTACCCCCATC
>CAMWXA010000049.1 GCA_947178035.1 uncultured Lachnospiraceae bacterium
AAAATCATGCGGAAGGGTTATTTTTTATTGAAAACTTTCAACTCTCAAGTTATTTAGATAATTGTCTAAATAACATGAAGAACAGGAGGAAACTATGAAAATGCAAGAACAATGCGAAAGCAATGGAATACTTTCAACAATTTATTACAGCGCAGGCGATATAGCCCAAATGTTGGGAATATCAAAATCGGGGGCATATTCCATTATACGGAGGCTCAACAGCGAATTGGAATCAAAAGGATTTATAGTAATTCAGGGAAAAGTCTCAAAAGCATATTTTGAGGAAAAATGGTATGGATTGAATGCATGAAAGAGCAGGACGCTGAAAATGCGTCCTGTATTATTTTGAAGGGAGGTACAGGTATGCCGGCATATAAAGATGAAAAAAGCAATACATGGTATTGTAAATTTTACCGCTCTGATTTAAACGGAACGCGTAAACAGACCACAAAGAGGGGATTTCCGACCAAGAAAGCAGCGCAGCAATGGGAGAGGGAAATAAAGGCGGCGGATAATGCCGATATGAATGTTATTTTGGAGACTTTTGTCAATATGTATTTTGAAGATAAAAAAGGGGAATTGAAAGACAGGACTATTAAAAACAAAAGATATATGATGGACGTGCATATTATCCCTTATCTCGGGAAAAAGAAAATGAACGAGATAAAACCATCTGACATAATCCAATGGCAGAACTTAATACGCGAAAAAGGTTTTTCAGAAACTTATCTTCGTATGATACAGAACCAATTAACAGCTTTGTTTACACATGCAAGCACGATATATTCGTTAGCTAGCAACCCATGCAAAAAGGTAAAGAAAATGGGAAAGTCCGATGCTGATGAATTAAATTTCTGGACGAAAGAAGAGTATGATCAATTTATTTCAACAGTTGACGAGTCTGACCGCTATTTTGTAATGTTTGAGATCTTGTTTTGGACTGGCTGCAGGGAAGGTGAATTGCTCGCCCTTACAAAAAATGATATCGACTTTGACAATAACCAGATTCATATTACGAAAACCTATTTTCGCTCTGGCGGCAAGGATATCATCACAACACCCAAAACAGATTGTTTTGTCAGGGTGATTGATATACCGGAATTTTTAAAGGAAGAAATAGAGGATTATATTGGGCGTCTGTATAAATATCCTGATGATGCGAGAATATTACCAATAGTTGCAGAAGCCCTGCAACATAAACTAAAGCGGAATATTGTAAAAGCAGATGTCAAAGTGATCAGGGTTCATGATCTCCGCCATTCCCACGTTGCCTATCTGATCCATCAGGGAGTGCCGCCGCTGGTCATCAAGGAACGGCTGGGGCATAAAGATATTGGTATAACGCTGAATACATATGGGCATCTATACCCGAATGAGCAGAAAAAATTGGCCGAAATGTTGAATGGGCAGAAGTCAAAGAAAGATAAACACGTTAAGGAATAATAATCAGATGGATATGGTATTTGTTGAAAAATATAGTAATGCGGAAAGAATTGTGATATACTGTTTTTAACAGATATTTATATCCATTTTTCAGGAGGAGAATAGTAATGGATATCCAAGATAACAAAGTAACAGATGGGAAAACATCAGAAAATCTAAACGAGAGTGTGGGAAATATTATGGGCGGAGTAATATTAGAAATGGAGTCAGATAAGATATGAGAGAGAGCATGGAATAAATCCAGTCAATATGCAGATTTACGGCGGCTGATATTAAGCATTGATAAAATAGTAAAAAAATTAAATATGCCATTGGAGGAGGCATGTGAAATTCAGGATATTACTGTAGCTGATTATCAAAAAGCAATAAAGATTGTTAAGGAAGTGGAAGAAGAGAGGATGTCTAGGACGGGTAATCTATAAGAAAGAGCAAAGATTTATATGTTTAAATACATAGGTGTATGGAAAGGGCAATAAATGAAAGATACGAAACTATCTGCGAAAAAGAGAGAAAAAAAGGTATTCATTACGGACATTGCTATCGAGAAAGTCCCTTTGATTCAATACAGGGGATTAAGTGATATGGAAAATTATGCATTATATCAGTTGGCAAAACTGGTTCTCCTGACATCGCAGACAGAGAATAATAGTAATGAGGTGGCAATAACTTGTACATTAGATACAGATAATCCATTGGAAGGGATAGGCATATCCTTTGGAAATGAGCATGAGGTAGATATATGTGAGGATACAGCTTCAAATCATTTGATTTTATCGGCAAAAAGGTGTGCCGTAGTTGTTTTGCATAACCATCCTTCTACACAGACTTTATCCTTAGAGGATGTACGTTTCTTTCTTCATTTTGAATCAGTTAAGATTATGGTAGTAGTTACAAATCAGGGGAATGTCCATTACCTTTGCAAAGACAAGGGATATGATTATTTTGCTTCTGTGGAATTGTATAAAGAGTGTATTGCTGGATTGACATCGAAATCCAAAGTACAGGAGTATTATATGGCAGGTTTGACATTTCTGACAAGGTGTAGTGAGGTTGGATTATTTTATCATTAAGTCAGGAGGTGAAAAGATGAGCGAGTACACATTGAATGATATTAAATTTAATCCTGCACCAATTACTCTTTGCCCGGCAGGGCAGGGAGATAACGCAGATAAGGATGAATTGAAAAAGATATTTCAGAAAAACAAGGAATTGATGGAACGCTTGGAACGCCAATTCAATGAAAGAAAAGTGTTGGGGCAGAGGATTCTCTAAGAAAGTGGCGTGACCTCATTTTGACCTTGAAAATTTTGAAACAGGTTGCTTTCAAAAGAAAATCGTACTAGATTCTGCCAAAAAAGCCGGAAAATAAAGGATTCTATAAGAGAAAAACCTGCACTTACGTCCGTGAGGGTGGACGTACAGTAGGTTCAGGCCGTGTGGCTACTATCATTGAGTAATTAAGAAATGCAGTAAAATAGGGCGTTCCCATTATGGGTTCGCCCTTAATTTGTGTCTTATGGTACTAATTTGGTACTATTATTTGATTAAGCCTTTCAGCGACTTCATTGTGCTTACTGGGGTAAAGATGTCCATAAGTACTATTCACCATCTGCACAGTATCGCCTATGCGTTCGGCTATCAGATGGGGCGAGAAGCCCATATTAATCAATAGCGATACATGGGAGTGCCTCATATCATGAATGCGTATAAAGGGGATTTCGGCTTTTTCAGCTCCACGCCTCATATTCCCACGGATAAGGCTTTTGGTAAAGGTAAATACCCTGTTATCAGGTTCGAGGCCGTATATCTTTGCAGTATAGGCTTGAATCTCCTGCATAATAGCATCTGGCATGGTGATGGTGCGTATGCCGTTGTCGGTCTTGGGTGGCGTTATAATATCACTGCCTGACTTGTGCTGCAGGGATTTGGTTATTTGTATAGTATTTGCCTTAAAGTCAAAGTCTGCCAGTGTGAGGGCTAGGAGCTCGCCAAAGCGCATGGCGGAATAGAAGAGAAGCTGTAAAGCAGTATGCGCGCTTATATCAGTCACATAGGGGATAAAGCTATTGTATTGTTCAAGCGTCCAAAGGCTCATTGATCGGGTGCGCTTGCCCATGTGACCGGCTCTGACGCAGGGATTAGAGGGCAGATTGTAATATGTGACGGCATAGTTTAGGATTGTGGTCATCATATTTTGAATGCGGTCGAGGTATGCATCAGAATAGCCCAGGTCTATTTGTGCATTCTGCCATGATCTGATGTCTGTGGGAGTGATGGCATCTATTGGCTTATCTTTAAAATAGGGAAGTATGCGGTTCTTGAATACGTTCTTTTTGCCGTCTATGCTGTTCTGTCTTAGTCTATGGCTCATATCCTCAATATAGAGGTCATAGAGGGCTTGAAAGGTCATATCCGGGGTGCCTTGCAGCCGTTCGAGGAAGGCGCGCTCCCACTCCTTAGCTTCTCGCTGGAGCTTGAAGCCGCGCTTCTTTTTCTGCTTTTTGGCTCCTGTGTAGTTGGTATAGTAGAACTTACAGTACCATGTTTTAGTTGATTCGTCATAATATGCTGGCATAAAATCAGTCCTTTCTTAAAAATGGGTGCATTTTATAAAGGACTGTGATATACTGGCTTTGGTGGAAGATTGTATATCATAATCCTTTATGGTATCTATCTGAAAGGCTCCGGCGCGCCAACGCTGGGGTCTTTTCAAATTATGGTTGAAAAATCTGTATCTATGACATATAATATATTTAACAAGAGAGCCGACACGATAGTTTATACCTATCCGTTTCCGGCGAAATATTAGTTAAAAAATAGCACCTTTACTTTGCTAGAGCGGAGGTGCTATTTTTTATGGTTAACGTATTCCAAAATGGCGACAACAAGTATTCCAAAAGTAAGCAGAACCATAAATTCCTCGTATGTACTCATAAAAAAGCGTCTCCTTTCCTTGATGCTCGGAACGGAGGTATTCACACCCTGT
This sequence comes from uncultured Lachnospiraceae bacterium, assembly GCA_947178035.1. Lineage (GTDB taxonomy): Bacteria > Bacillota > Clostridia > Lachnospirales > Lachnospiraceae > COE1. Next base: position 4,430 of record CAMWXA010000049.1, read on the forward strand.
CAGCTCCCCAGGTAAATATATTACATTTTCATGGTGCGGTAAAGCCCAAATGGGCTTTATGAGTGCAAGATTGAGCTGTCTGTTCAGTAGCGATTAGCTCCATCCCTCCCTGCAATTCCGGGGTGGTATCCCGTAATTTGCAGTATGATCTGTGGCGTTCCTAGCCGTCCATATAAGGGTAATTTAGTTATCTATGGTTGTTCTGTCAATAACACATCAAAGTGCCCATATGGGGCAGATAGAGTGGTTATTTCAGTCTTACGGGATTTCGCAGGAAGTTGCGATAACTTGTGGTAACGCCAGTTCCCTTTTCCCAGATTGTGGGGAAAGAGCAAGCAGCCACAGCCATTTGTCCGTGGTTAGAACTATTTGGCGCTTAGTGACGGACATTTGTCCTTTACCACTGCCCCATAATTACCAGCACCCCTGCCGCTAATCAGACGCACCTATCGACGCAACAATCTGTTTTTAGGACGGTTCAACCAACTGTACAAAATTCGTCCAGAAACCAAAATTGGATTCGCCGCCGTTTATTGATGACTCCCTGCATAGAGGAGTCCACCTCTTTGAGGAGGAGCTGCCCTGCTCTAGCAGTCATTATCGAGAGAATTCTTGATAATCGGTTTGAATCGAGAAAATTGATGTCTAAAGCATATAATACTATTGTAAATCTTATAATTTCATCGTCATCTGGTTTTAACTACAGTGGATTTAAGTTTTACTACAGGTGGATTAAGCAATTAAACGCGGAACAGTATGGAACAGTAATTAAAGTTGAAAGGTTCATAAGGAGTTGGAGAGCTCTTGATCAAGAAGATATTTACTCTTTTGATACACTTGAAGAAATCGGAAAGTACCTTTTTGACAAGGTAAAAACAGAAGTTGGAGCAGGTGATAAATGCGTAAAAATTGCACTTAAGAAAATCAATTATTACCCATTTAACAATCGTAATGTTCCATATACTGATGATGGCTATTCTTTGGAACTTTGCGGCTATCTTGAAATCATAGAACCGCCAAAAAGGAATTATGACCGAGCTATAGAACTGTATAGGGAGATTAAGAGAAGATACAAAGAGATTGCAGGTAAGATCGACAGCCTAATTGATGAGACAAAAAAAATACAGGAGAAAGCGGAGACTAGAAGCAAGGAAATTATTGATAAATCCCTAAACAATAAAGTGGTATATAATGTCTTAGCGGATAAAGAAATGTTAGTTAAAGAATTCTTCGAATTGAAGCAACTTCAGACACTATGGAAAGAAGAAACTACAAAAGGCGTGAATGGCGAATACATACAACACGAATCAGGAATTTTAGTTTACTTAAAAGCTGTTCTAAAAGAGAATATGAAATTGTTACTTGACAGTGATGCAATAGAACAAGAGGCTATAGCAGGGAAAGAAAATCAAAAGGCAGCTGTTCCTTCTGCTAGAAGCGATAATATACCTGAATATGTTCCCAACTTGCTTCCAACTTCCCTTGAAAATGCTCTTTGCCTAAATGAGCGTTTAATCATCAACTGCTTCGGATACTTCATCCAGTACTCATTTCTTATCTTTTCGTAAAAGGGCTTAAACCTTATTTTATATCCAATAATACGGATAATTTCATCGGGAGTGTGGTTTAATCGTTTCATTCTGATCACCTGGCTGCTTTCTTGAACAATCCAAAACCCATTTTAAAATCCGAACCATCCTGTATCATAAAGTCAGGATGGCTCGGATATACTTTTATTGCTATTCTCCAGTCCGCATTTAGGCACGGCAGGACTGTTATTTTCCTGAAGGGACAAAAAACCTGACGGTACGGGTATAACCTGCCGCTTTGCTGCTTCCTCTGGAAACTGGTTAAGGCATGCCTCCCTGACGCGGCGGAGCCGGTAATAATAATTAGCTTTTGTTATACCATTGCGGGAACACCATTCGATGATACTGATTCCCTCAGCACGGTTTTGGCAGTCCCTGATCTGCTCTGCCCATTCCCTGAGGCGGCACTGCTGCGCAGCCAGACTTGTTTCTGAAACCATAGATTATAACCTCCTTATAGCAGTCACAAAAGTTTAGTGCTTAACTTTTGTGACCATGTTTAAAGATTTGGTCTATTGTCTCATATTTGTCAGGTTTGGTCTAGTGATCCATCCAGACAGAAATTAGAGTTGTGAGCTGCATGGTTCGTGCCAGCGCTAGGCAAAATTTCGACGGCGATGCGGTGGCATCGTCTAGAAATTTTAACGACGCAATGGTGCGAAACAGGTGGTTCACGATTCTAATTTCTGGCCGGATGGAGTACTACTACCAGTGGAAAAGTGATGTGTGATGAAATATCTGGTCATGTAATATATGTTTCGATAAGCGGGGATATTGAAATTCAATCGGCTGTTGGTGCGGGAAGTTATAAAGCCGAAAATTCGGGGATGTTGAATATAACGTATACAGATGCTGCTGGTGACTTGTATCTATATAATAAGAACGATGATGTGGAACTATCGCTTCTGGAAGATTTGAATTTTAAATTTGAAGCTGCGACTAAGAACGGTTCCGTATCAACGTCTTTTGAAAGCGTTCTTTCCATGAAAACGACATTATTATGGGGACTGTTGGAGTTCATCCAAATATTACAGTCAAAGCGGAAACCAAAAATGGAAATATCAGGGTGGACCTTGGCACATCCTGACTTGTCTATTAATCCGCCGGCGCATTTAAGCGTTACAGAGGCAGAAGCCTATCACGCTTATAGCAACGATTCGGGGTGTTTGGATTCCAACCTTGTCATTATGGTAAAAACAGAGTATACTGGTATCAGATAAACTGTTCTGCGTTTATGGAAATGACGATACGAAAGAAGGCAGGAATGAAATTGTTATCGGTTTGCAGTTGCCAGGAGATGATTATATATGAAAATCAAAGAAATGCTCGAGACACTTCAACTAAATAAAATCTTGGACAAGGGAGAGCAGAAGCACAATCAGCTGCTGACGCCGTGGGGTGAGCGCATCGCGCAGGAACAGACAGAGATTGTGCTGACAGAGTATCCGAGACCGCAGATGGCGCGGAAAAATTATACGATTTTAAACGGCATCTGGAAATACGCCATCACAAGCGACGATGCCAGACCTGTGCTTTGGGATGGTGATATCCGCGTGCCGTTCTCACCGGAGACATATCTTTCCGGTGTGCAGCGCCAGCTGCAGCCAGACGAGTATCTGTGGTACGAGCGCAAGCTTGTGATTGATAGGATTCCAGCGGAAAAGCGCCTGCTCTTAAACTTTGGCGCGTGCGACGAGCGGTGCCGCGTCTATGTCAACGATGCGCTGGCGGGTACGCATTCGGGCGGATATCAGGCATTTTCCATAGATATAACAGAATATATCCAGGCCGGAAAAAATACGCTCCGCCTCTGTGTACAGGATAAGAGCGACACTTCTTACCACGGAAGAGGAAAGCAGATGCTCAAAAACGGCGGGATGTTCTACACCGCACAGAGCGGCCTGTGGCAGACCGTATGGTGCGAGTGGGTGCCAGAGCTCTATATCCAGAAGCTGCGCATCACGCCGGACTATGACAATGACAGCGTAGCCATTGAGATTATTTCCAATAAAATGATTTCCGAAGAGATACCTGCCGGAAATACAGCTTCCGGTAAAGAAGTACTCTGCAAAATTTTATTGTTTGACAAAAATCAGATAGCCGGAGAGAAAAAGACAGCTGTTCTGCCAGGGAAAAAGGCACTGATTACAATGGAAATACCGGACAAGAAGAGCTGGACGCCGGAAAATCCATTTTTGTATGAGCTCAGAATTGTCTATGGAGAGGACATGGTGGAGAGCTATTTCGGTATGCGCTGTTTTTCCGCGGAGCCGGACCAGGATGGGATACCAAGACTCTGCCTGAATCACAAGCCCTATTTTCAGAAAGGTATCCTCGACCAAGGGTATTACCCTGAGAGTTTACTGACGCCGGTGAGTGACGAGGCGATGATTTTTGACATTGAGACAGCCAGGGCAAAGGGCTACAACATGATACGGAAGCACTGCAAGATAGAGCCGATGCGCTGGTACTACCATTGCGACAGGCTGGGAATGCTTGTCTGGCAGGATATGATCAATGGCGGAACGACTTACAACCTGGTAAAAACCTGTTATATTCCGACGGTGCTGTTTCCGCTCAGGCGTAAGCGTGACAACGATTATGGATACACTTCGAGGGCGGACAAAACCGGCAGGGAGGAATGGAAGAAAGAGTGTGTCGAGACGGTCAGCCAGCTTTACAACTGTACGTCCATATGCACATGGGTGCTGTTCAATGAGGGCTGGGGACAGTTTGACGCGAAGGAAAATACAGATATGGTGCGGGAGATTGACAGCACGCGCATCATCGACGCTCACAGCGGCTGGTTTGACCAGGACGCGGGCGATGTGAAGAGCGAGCATATATATTTCTTTGAGCTGATTGCCAAAAAGGGAAAAAAGCCGTATGTCATATCGGAGTTTGGGGGAATATCCCTTGCGGTGGAGGGGCATATGTATTCCGATAAGTACTTTGGCTATGGAAATCATAGCGATAGAGAAGCTTTGCAAGAGGCATATAATGTTTTTGAAAAAAGGCTTGAAGAACTGAAAAAAGAAGGGTTGTGTGCGTCAGTGTACACACAGCTCACCGATATCGAGGAGGAGACGAACGGTATCATGACATACGACCGGAGGGTTTTGAAATTGTGAGAAATGCATTCAACACGGCAGATTTTTGCATAGGACAAACGGTGTCTGATCATAGAAAAAGTGCGTATAAAATAGCGATTATAGAGGACGATGTGCATATCGGAGATATCATCGAGGAAAGTCTCTGCAGGGAAGGGTATCAGACCTGCCGCGCGTACTCCGGCACGGAAGCACAGTATCTGCTTGCAGATGAAAAAGCGGACTTGATTCTGCTGGACTTAATGCTGCCCGGCATGACAGGGGAGGCGCTTTTGGCGCAGATTGCGGACATTCCGGTCATTGTCATCAGCGCGAAGGTGGGGGTGGACGACAAGGTGGCCGCGCTGCTCGGCGGCGCGGCAGACTATATCATGAAGCCGTTTGCAATCAGGGAGCTGCTGGCGCGCATTACAGTACAGCTGCGCAGAAGGGATGTGTCCGCCGGGGCAGCACCTGGACAGACAGAACATCAGAATGAAAAGCCAGGTGAGATTTTGGATGAGACTTCGGATGAGACTTCGGATGAGAAGAAACTGGCTGCAGGTGACCTCGCGCTTGACCTTGTGCTGCGAGAGGTCTCGTCAAAAAAGCGCTTGACAGACAAACTTTCATCAGATGGTGAGAACACCGTGGATAGCGTTACGGCAGTCCGCCTGACACGGACAGAGTTTGCCATTATGCGTTTTTTGATGCAGAATGCCGGACAGGTTTTCTCCAAATCTGCAATTCTTGACTGCATCAGTCAGGATACACCGGACTGTACCGACAGTTCCTTAAAGCAGCATATCAGCAATCTTCGGAAGAAGCTGCAGGAGATCGGGGAAGGGGATTGCATCGAGGCGGTCTGGGGGATTGGGTTCCGCCTGAAGCTGTGAATGATAAAAATATTTACGAAATATTTACTGTTTTCTTTACCGTTTTCTTGAAAGTTGTGTTTTAACATATCTGTGTAAATAAAATGAAAGACGAAACTGTCCAGTGCAGGATTTGATAAGGGGCACTGGATGGCAGCAGGAGGTAAAGAAAAATGGATTACTGTCTGACGACAACTGCGCTCAGCAAGCACTACAAGGACTTTAAGGCTCTGAACGGCCTGTCCATGCATGTGCCCAAGGGCGCAATCTATGGTTTTGTGGGGAAAAACGGAGCGGGCAAGACGACGCTGATCCGTCTGATTTGTGGTCTGCAGCTGCCGACAGCGGGAGCGTTCACCCTGTACGGTGTGGGCAATACAGACAAGAGGATTGACAGGTGCCGCCGCAGAATGGGCGCTGTGGTGGAGACGCCGTCGGTGTATCTGGATGCGACGGCAAAGGAAAATATCAGGGAGCAGTACCGCGTGCTCGGAATGCCTTCCTTTGACGGGATTGACGGGCTGCTCGCGTTTGTGGGGCTGGAAAATACCGGGAAAAAGAGGGTGCGGAATTTTTCGCTCGGGATGCGCCAGCGGCTTGGCATTGCGGTTGCGCTGTGCGGGGAGCCTGATTTTCTGATGCTCGATGAGCCGGTTAATGGTCTGGACCCGCAGGGAATCATAGAGATGCGGGAGCTGATTCTCAGATTAAACCGCGAAAAGCAGATTACAGTACTCATATCGAGCCATATCCTCGACGAGCTGTCGCGGCTTGCCACACATTATGGGTTTATCGACAAGGGCAGCATGGTGAAGGAGATCAGTGCCGCTGAGCTGGAGGCGGAATGCAGAAAGTGCACGCGGCTGACAGTGAGCGACACAAAGCTCTTGTGCATGGTGCTTGACAAACTTGGATTGGAATATAAAGTGGCGTCGGCGACAGAGGCGGATGTCTATGGAACAGTCAAGGCGGCGGATCTGGTTCATGCGCTTGACGCGGCGGGCTGCGAGACGATATCGATGCACGAGAAGAACGAGAGCCTCGAGACCTACTATATGAATCTGGTGGGAGGTGAGACAGATGCGTAATCTATTGTCGGCAAATTTCGCAAGGCTCCGGCGCAGCAGGCTTTTCTGGATTATGGAAGCGGGGGTGTTTGCGTGGGGCGTTCTAGCGTACTATCTATTGAAGGTGAACACCCGGAACGGATATCCATTTGAGAATGGAAATAGTTATTTTTTTAACGAAATGACGTTTATTGGAATCACGACAGCCTGCTTTAGCGGATTTTTTATCGGGACAGAGTACAGCGACGGGGCGATACGCAATAAGCTCAGCGTAGGGCACAGCAGAGTGAAGGTGTATCTGGCAAACCTGATTACCATATTGTGTGCGGGGATTGCGCAGTTTGCAGCCTACACGCTGGCAGCGCTGACAGCGGGGACAATGCTGGTGGGAGACATGGTGTGGAGCAGACTGTACAGACCGGCGGAAACCGCTGCAATTTCACTTTTATCAATCTGCACGAGCGCAGCAGTTGCCGTGTTGATTTCGATGGTGGTAATCGACAAATCGAAGGCGGTTTTGGTCAATGCGATGCTTTCGATATTGCTTCTGGCAGCAGGCGCATCGGCGCTCAAAGGGCTGATGCAGCCGGAAATGACGCAGCGGATGTACATTCCAAGCATAGGTGAATATAAGTATACCTATGAGGGTAATTTCCCGGAAGACGCAGTGATTGAGACAGTCCCCAATCCAAAGTATCTGAGCGGGACAGAGCGGAAGGTATACGAATATATTTCAGCGGTACTGCCCACTTCGCTGGCGCTCTCCTGCGCGTTGGACGAGGAGGAAAGCGGTTATGACAGGTTTTCGGGACTGCAGGTGTGTGGCACGCTGGCGGCAGTTGCAGTGCTCTCCGGCAGCGGAATACTGATATTTCGGAAAAAGGATTTGAAATAGGGATTTGAAATAGAGATTTGAAAAAGAGATCTGAAAAAGAGATTTGAAATAGAGATTTGGATTTGACAGAGGGGAAGAGAGCGATGTTTCCATGGAAGTTTGTCTGCATTGCGGCGGTCGCGCTTGTCATTGTGCTGGCAGTCAAAATAGCATTGCTGTATCAGGGGGTGAAAGAGATTGGCGGGCAGTTCCATGACCGTCTGAGTGAGGACACCAACAATGTCATCTATGTGTCGGGAAATGACAGGCATCTTAAGGCTTTTGCCAGACAGCTGAATCAGGAGTTGAAGATCCTGTATGACCAGCGGCGCAGATACCAGAATGGCGACAAGGAGCTCAAAGAAGCGGTCACAAATATTTCTCATGATCTGCGCACGCCGCTCACTGCGATTTATGGTTATCTGGAACTTGCGGAAGCGGAGATGGAGGCGGCAGAGGTGCTGGAGGCTGCTTCCCCAGTACAGGAGCTGGGGGACAGTGCACCCAGGGAGTGGAGCCGGAAGGAATCGCCCGAGGGTGCTGCACCAGCTGCATCTGCACAGGAGTCGGGACGCAATATACTTAGAGAAAGGAGCCGGAAGGAATCGCCTGAGAGTGCTATATCGGTGCCGGAGCGGGAACGTGCATCGCAGCGTCTGCAGTCTACAGAGCAAATGACGCATTATCTTGCGCAGATACGAAACAGGGCGGATGCAATGTGTGCGCTGACAGAAGAACTCTTTCGATATTCTATCATTTTATCCGCGTCTGGGAAACATACAGGATATCAGCAGGCGGCAGTTGATACCGGAGAGGATTCAGGCAGGGAAAGGGTGGTGCTAAACCGTTTTCTTGCAGACTGTCTGCTGTCCTACTATGATATCTTCACGCAGAACAGGATTGAGCCGCGGATTGCGATCGCGGACGAGGAAATAGTGCGGTTTCTGGACGCAGGAGCGCTGAGGCGGATCTTTTGCAATATTCTGGACAATGCCGTCAAATACAGCAAACCTGCAATGTCACCAGAGCGCGCTGTCCTGACCGTTGAACTGTTTCCGGACGGTACGATCACGTTTGGCAACAGTTCGCAAAATATGGACTGGGTGTCTGTCGAGCGTCTTTTCGACCGCTTCTATACAGTGGAGACCGGAAGAAATTCTACCGGGCTCGGACTCTCGATCGCCAAACTTCTGACAGAGCGTATGGGAGGGAGCATCTCGGCAGCATACACAGAAGGAATGTTGGAGATTACAGTGAAATTTTAATAATTTCTAAACATTTGTTTATGATACTTTTGTTTGGAATAGGTTTGTATATTGATAAATAGTTTTGATTATGTTATGATAATACAAATTACAATGTGAGGAGAGATGGATATGGGATCAGATCTGGAAAAGGATTTTGACGAAAAGGCTTTTGTGAAAGGTGCATATCAGGCACTGATCGACAGGGGAGTGATCACGGAAGATATGCTGACTCCTTCTACGGTAACAGATGAGATGTTAGATGCGTTTGAACAGGAATACGATGTGAAGATGCCATCATTGCTGCGAGTATATTTACAGACATATTGTCATAACATTGATAGACTGGTTGCGCTAGTTCCAGATGACTATCTTATAGATCAGGATGAAGATGTAATGAGGCAGATCAGATTTATGAGTATTGATGAGATCAATGAACTGAGTGAGGACGAGCTGCCATATGTAGATCTGGTTGAGTGTGACATGTTCCCGATGCCGCAGGAAGACCCACTGAGAGTATTTCGTAGGGCGATGGAGGGGCTTTATGCTGCAGCAGACTGTATGGAAGAGGATGGATTGTCAGCAGATGATGTGAAGCAGTTTATTCCGTTTGCGGATTGGATGAGTGCGGGTCCTCTGTGTATTGATACCAGTATCCGTGAGGAGGATATCGCATGTGAAGACGGTGATACATGGCAGGTGTGCTGGTTTGACCATGAAGAATTTCACTGGAGAGAACAAGGTGTGGAATATGTCAATGACGAGGGCATTGTTGTTGGAGATAAGAAACTTGCGGATTTCAAGTGCTTTCTACGACTGTATTTCTATGGGATCTATGATAAGAATTATGAAATGCAGCTAGAGGAAGACGGGGAGGAGATGCCAGATAAGAGCGAATGGTGCGGTGTCAGATGAGTTGGAACTGAGACTTCTTTACAAGGCAAGAACACATATGAATTTAAATTTTGAATGGGATGAAGAAAAAGCAGAATAACAATCGGTATGCTAAATCCATTGATGGAGATTAAATATTATAACGTAAATTTTCTCAGTTGAAAATAAAAATTTTAATAACAGCAATAAAAACGGCAGCACCGTTGACTATGTAATCAATGGCGCTGCTGTGCTTGTATATGTTATTATACCGTCTTTAAATCAAACCCAAAATAATTCACCGCATTATTATAAGAAATACCTTTCACAATTTCCTCAAGAATCTCAGCGTCGTCAGGGAACTCGCCGTCCTCCACCCAGTTTCCAACCAGATTGCACATAATTCTTCTGAAATACTCATGTCTGGTGTAGGAGAGGAAGCTTCTGGAATCTGTCAGCATGCCGACAAAGCCGGAGAGGTTTCCGAGGTTTGCCAGCGAGATCATCTGATCCTGCATACCGGTCTTGTGATCGTTGAACCACCATGCGCTGCCCTGCTGAATCTTTGCACAGGCCGTGGAATCCTGGAAGCAGCCAAGGATTGTGCCGATCGCCTGGTTATCGTTCGGGTTTAAGCTGTAAATAATGGTCTTTGGAAGCTCGTCTGTCCTGATGAGCGCATTCAGGAAGTCTGCAAGCTCTGCAGAAGGCGCGTAGTTGTTGATGCAGTCATATCCGGTGTCGGGACCTAACTGGTCATAGCGCAGCGTATTGTTGTCTCTCTTGCAGCCATAGTGGAGCTGCATTACCCAGTTTAATCTGTGGTACTGTTTTCCGACAAACAGCATAAATGCAGTCTTGTACTGGAGCTCCTCCTGTCTTGTGACAGCCGCGCCGCCCTTTCTCTTGGCAAAAATTGCCTCGATCTCGTCATCAGAAGCAGGCTGGTACATCACATACTCGAGGGCGTGGTCAGATACAGAGCAGCCCATGGAAGCAAAGAAGTCAAGCCTGTTGAGCAGTGCGCTCTTCAAATCTGCGAATGTGTTGATGGCAATGCCGCTCACGTCGGCAAGCTTTGCGAGATAGTCAAAATAGTCAGGCTTCTCGATATTCATTGCCTTGTCTGGTCTCCATGCGGGAAGAACCTGTACATCAAAGGTATCGTCAGCCGCAATCTGTTTGTGGTATTCAAGCGAATCGACCGGGTCATCTGTCGTGCAGATCAGCGTGACGTTTGAGCTCTTGATCAGACCGCGCACGCTCATGCTGTCCTCTTTGAGCTTTTCATTGCAGAGATTCCACACTTCCTCTGCAGTTTTCTTGTTGAGCACCCCAGTGTAGCCGAAGTAGCGCTGAAGCTCAAGGTGTGTCCAGTGGAAGAGCGGGTTGCCGATCGCCTTGCCGACACACTCAGCCCATTTGAAGAACTTTTCCTTGTCCGACGCGTCGCCTGTGATGAATTTCTCATCTACGCCGCAGGAGCGCATAAAGCGCCATTTGTAGTGGTCGCCGCCGAGCCATACCTGCGTGATGTTGTCGAACTTGCGGTTGTTTGCAATCTCTGCAGGATTGATGTGGCAGTGGTAGTCGAGCACAGGTGTCTTTTCAGCAAAGTTGTGAAAAAGGTCGCTCGCCGTCCTGGTCTGGAGCAAAAAGTCCTTATCCATAAAAGATTTCATGATGATACCTCCGTTTTTATTATATATTATTAAAGAGTAGTACCTCTTTTAATCAGTTCGCCGGAGAAGATGACCTTCTGGGGCATTTCTTTATTGTTCAGGATACCGATCAGCGTCTTTACGATGTGATGGCACAGGGTTTCGAGGCGGTTGTCGACACTGGTCAGCTCCGGTTCACAGCAGGTGCTGAGGATGGAGTTGTTATAGCCGACAATGGACAGCTCGTCCGGCATGGACAGCCCTTTTTTGTGCGCAAACTTGACTGCGCCGATGGCGAGATTGTCGTCCGCGGCGACGACAGCCCTGTATTTGAGGGAGCTGTCAAGGTCGGCCAGGAAGTCTGCGATGGCCGGAAGATTGGCGTGGCTTCCCGGAAAATACTGCATGTATTCCATGCGCAGCGGGAGTCCTCTCTGTGTGAGTGCACTCTGATAGCCGGACAGCTTTCTCAGCGCGGAGAAGGACTTGGAGTTATACAGATACAGAATG